>JAUVVP010000446.1 GCA_030604585.1 Planctomycetota bacterium
CCAGACGGCGCGCAGTATCTGGTCGCGCGTGACGGCGCGGCCCGGCCGAGCGGCCAGGAACGCCAACACGCCGAACTCCTTGGGCGTCAGCGGAACCTCGCCCTCGCCGCGCAGCAGCCTGTGCGAGAGCATGTCCAGTTCGCAGTCTCCGAACCGGTAGGCTTCGGGCTCCTCTTCGCGGCGGCGGCGCAGGAAGGCGTTGACCCGCGCCATCAGCTCCCTGATGCTGAACGGTTTGGTCATGTAATCATCGGCGCCCAGGTCCAGGCCCAGGATGATGTCCGACTCCTGTCCCTTGGCCGTGAGCATGATGATGGGCATGTCCAGCCCCTGCTCGCGGACGAGGCGGCAGATCTCGTAGCCGTTGATCTTCGGCAGCATGATGTCGAGGATGATCAGGTCCGGCTTGCGGTCAACGGCGTCTTCCAGCCCCTGCTCGCCGTCCGCTGCGGTGCGCACGGAGTAGCCCTTCAGCTCGAAGTTATCCTTCAACGCGCGCAGCATTGTCGCGTCGTCTTCGACGATCAGGATCGCTTCGCCCGCCATCTGCCGACCTTTCCCCTATGTGGGACGGGACGCGCGGCCGGTCGCGGGCAGCCTGACGGTGAAGGTGCTGCCCTTGCCGGGTTCGCTCCTGGCCTCCACCGTGCCGCCGTGCGCGTCCACGATGAACTTCACGATGCTCAGCCCCAGGCCGCATCCTTCCGCGCTGCGCGCCAGGCTGCTGTCCACCTGGTAGAACCGGTCGAAGACCCTCCGCGTCGCCCGCTTCGACATGCCGATGCCGTTGTCCTGGACCTCGAAGCACACATGTCCGTCGGCGGCATACGTCCGAAGGGTGATCCGCCGGTCATTGTCCGAATACTTGTAGGCGTTGTCCAGCAGATTCAGCACGACGGTGATCAGCGCGTCGCGGTCGCCCGCGACGGCCGGCAGGTCGGGCGCGGTGTCCACGTCGAACCGGCAGTCGTGGGACTCGAACCGGCTGCGCACGACGTCGGCCGCGGCGGCCACGATCTCGGCCGGCTCCAGGTCGGTCAACTCGAAGGCGCGCCTGTCCCGCTCCATGCGTGAGAAGCTCAGGAAGTTGTCAATGAGGCGGCTGAGCCGTTCGTTCTCCCTGGCGATGAGTTGCAGGTACTCGGCGGCCTGCTCCTGGTTGCGGTAGTTGCCCGCCAGCAAGGTGTCCACCAGCACGCGCGTGGAGGAGAGGGGCGTCTTCAGCTCGTGCGAGACGGTCGCGATGAAGTCGTTCTTCAGCCGTGTCAGCCTGAGCTGCCGCAGAAGGTGGCGCCCGACCACGGCGGCAATGAGGGCCGTGAAGGCCATGACGAGGAAACCGGTCCACAGGTAGGCCGCGATCTGCCGGTTGGTCGCCGCCGAGAAGGGGTCCGGACCGGCCAGGTGCAGGGCCAGGTGCCAGTCGGGCAGGTACTCGCCCGCCGACACGAGCAGGAACGGCTCGGGCTCGGCGTCCCCCTGGCCCGCCACCAGCACCTCGACGCTTGCCTCGGTCAGCGGCATCTCGGCCGCCACCACCGACCCGACCTCCGCCGCGATGCGCTCTTGCCTCAGAAGCGCGACCACCGTCCTGTCCGGCGAGGGCAGCGCCCAGAGGCCGTCCAGCGACGTGCGAACGAGGCTGGCGAAGGCCGGCCGCGCGGGCCCCGTCGCCAGGTACTCGGCGGCCAGGTCCTCCGCCGCAACGGCGAGCGGTAGAGGCTGGTCCGGCACGATCTCCTCCAGACGGCGCATCAGGAAGCGCCTCTGCCCGGGCGGTAGGGCCGGCTCCGCGTAATCGGCCAGCCGCGCCACCAGGCGTTCAAGCGTCTCGGCGTGGCGCGGATGGGCGGGGTCTCCCATCAGTTCGAGGGCCATCAGTTGGGCGCTCGGCACGATGAGACGTCCCTGGGGGTCACGGGCGTCGCGGTAGGCGAGGTCGGCCAGGCTCTCGGCGGACGGGTCCGCAGCCGGGCCGGCAAGCACCTCGATGGCCGCCTCCGTCTGCCCCGCCCTGGTCAGGCATCGGGCCTGTGCCTGGAGGGCACGGGCCGCGATGTTGGCGTCTTCGCTGTCGCGGGCGATCCCGGCGTATGCCGCAGCGGCCCCCGCGAGGTCGGCCCGCGCGAATTCGAGATTCCTGGCGGCGGCCCACCGGCGAGTGTCCGGCTCCGGCCCTCCGACGCCATGCTCTGCGTTTCGAGGGTATCTGAGGATGCCGGACAGATCGTAGATGACAGCGCTGTCGCAGACCCCGTCCAGAACCAGCCTGCCGAAGGCCTGGGCCGGCGGCGCCCCGGCGGCGGCGTCCGACAGGCCGGCGGCCTTGCGCTGCCAGTGCTCATTGACCCGGCGCGCGGTGGCCTCGAACTGGGGCAGGTAGGCGTCGCTGAGCTTCTGGCGGACTGCGATGCGCTCGTTGCGCACGGCGGCGCTCATGAACCACAGCAGGCAGGCCGTCGGGACCAGCACCACGGCCAGCAGCAGAAGCAGGATGGGCCAGAGCCCGCCGCTGCCACCGTCCATCGCTGCCGCGCCCTTCTGTCTTCCTATTCGCATGCTCCCAACAGTCTATCGCACGTTGCAGTGGCAAGAGAAACACTGCATGACACTCTGGCAGAGGCGGACCGCGTCTCATGCCGAGTCCCACGTATGCGGGACGAGAGATCTCGTCGTTTGGGTCGCCCTCGACAAGCCAGGGCCCTCGTTGCACGCGTTCCCGTCTGCCGACCCGAGATTCACGCCCGAGGCGCGCAAGCCTCGTCGCGCGCCTTGGCGGCTGCGCGCTCCTCGGAATGACACTGAAGGAAGCCGCGCATCACCGACACCTGCCCTCTCGGTGTCATTCCGAGCGACCCACAGGGAGCGAGGAATCTCGATCACCCGTTCGG
>JAUVVP010000207.1 GCA_030604585.1 Planctomycetota bacterium
CCGATCTGGACGGCGTTAGTTGGTTCGGCAAGTTCCTCTACATTGAGCTGCCGCTGATCGCCACGCAGGTGCGCATCAACCTAGTTCTGCTCATCATCGGCGTGCTGAAGGGCTACGGGCTGATACTGGTGCTGCTGGGCGAGACGGGAGGCCCGGGCGGCGCCGTAATGGTCCCCGGCCTCTACATGTACTACAACGCGTTCGTCAAGCGGGAGGCGGGTTACGCCTGCGCCATCGGCATCTTGCTGTTCCTCGTCATTCTGGCCTTGACCTTCTTCAACAGCAAACTCGTGCGGGTCGAGAAATGAGCAGGATATCGGAAGGTCCCATAGCCCGAACGCTCAAGCACGGCTATCTGTGGCTCATGCTCGCCCTGGTCTTCCTGCCCTTCTACGTTATGCTCGTGATCAGCTTCAAGGACAACACGCAGTTCTACAACCGGACCTGGCTGCCCACCTGGCCGCTGCACTGGGAGAACTGGGCTGAGGCCTGGGGCACCGTCGGGGTCTACATCGCGAACTCCCTTTTCATGGCCGTCACGGCGACGCTGATCACACTGACCGTGGCCGTGCTGGCCTCTTACGTGTTCGGACGTTACAGGGTGCCGTTCGGCGAGTTGTTCTGGGCCGGCCTGATTATCCTCATGCTCATGCCGGGCGTGGCCAACCTGATCCCGCTGTTCAACCTCATGAGGAGGCTGAATCTCCTCAATTCCCTGCTCGGCCTCTCGATTGTGACGGCGGCCGGCGGCCAGGTCTTCTGCCTCTACGTGCTGCGCAACTTCATCGAGGACATGCCCAAGGAGTTCTTCGAGTGCGCGCGCATTGACGGCGCCTCCCACCTCCAGCAGGTCATCCACGTCGTCATCCCGCAGTGCGGCGGCATCATCTCCGCCCTGGCGATCATGAACTTCGTCGGGGCCTGGAACTCGTTCATCCTGCCGCTGATCACGATACGCGACCCAGAGCTGCTGCCCCTCGCGGTGGGGCTCTACAGGCTGCAAGGCGCCTACGTCAAACAGTGGGGACCCCTGATGGCCGCCTACTTCATCTCAGCGGTCCCGCTGGTTATACTGTTCGCGTTCACGATGCGCTTCTTCATCCGCGGCATCAGCGAAGGCGCCATCAAGGGCTGAGCATAAGGACACGACCCGGGAGGAACATACATGGCGGAAGTAAGGCTCGATAACGTCTCGAAGGTCTACGACGGCGGCGTGCGTGCCGTCAACGACGTGGACCTGACCGTCGAGGACGGCAGCCTGCTGGTCCTTGTCGGCCCTTCGGGCTGCGGCAAGTCCACCACGCTGCGCATGGTGGCCGGCCTGGAAGACATCACCCAAGGGAGCATTTACATCGGCGGGCGGCGCGTCAACGACGTCCTGCCCAAGAACCGCGACATCGCCATGGTCTTCCAGAACTACGCCCTCTATCCCCACATGACCGTCTACAACAACATGGCCTTCGGGCTGAAGCTGCGCAAATACCCCCGCCACGAGATCGACAGCCGCGTGCGGGACGCCGCCGAACTGCTCGAGATATCCCCCCTGCTCGCCCGGCGTCCCAAGGAACTGTCCGGCGGCCAGGCCCAGCGAGTGGCCGTCGGCCGGGCCATCGTCAGGCACCCGAAGGTCTTCCTGTTCGACGAGCCCCTGAGCAACCTGGACGCCAAGCTGCGGGTGCAGATGCGCGTGGAGATCGCCCGCCTGCACGAGCGCCTCGGCGCGACGATGATCTACGTCACTCACGACCAGGTCGAGGCGATGACCCTCGGCTCGAAGGTGGCCGTGATGAAGGACGGCTATGTCCTCCAGATCGACACGCCCCTGGGCCTCTACAATCACCCCGTCAGCAAGTTCGTGGCCGGCTTCATCGGCAGCCCACCCATGAACTTCCTGCAAGGCACGCTCGTGCAGGACGCCGGTGCGGTTCGCTTCGAGTGTAAGGACATGACACTGATGCTTCCGGAGGGGCTGGCCCGGTCCGTCCGAAGCCACGTGGGCCAGTCGGTCCACCTGGGCGTCCGGCCCGAGGACATCCACGACAGGGCCTTCTTCCCGGAGGTGGACGAGCAGAACGTGAAGGTCCTGCACACCGAAGTCGTTGAGCCCCTGGGGGCGGAGACGCTCGTCTACCTGCGCAGTCAGTCGAGCGCTCAGGACATCGTGGCCAAGCTGGACAGCCGCAGCAGTCCCCGCGTGAACCAGGAGTTCCGCGTGGCCTTCGACGCGAGCAAGGCCCACGTCTTCGACGGCAAGACTGAGGAATCCTTAACCTACGGAGCCGAAGACGGCGGCGCCGCGTCCGGCTGACATCCCCGCCGCCGTGCTGGAGTGCCGATGAGGGACTTCGACGCCAGGACTCGATACGCGCTTCGGGCGGCCCTGGACCTGGCCGAGCACTACCAGGGCGCCGGCAAGCCCATCAAGATACGCGAGATCGCCGCCCGCACGGACACGCCCCCCAAGTACCTGGTGCACATCCTGCTCCAGCTCAAGCGGCGGGCGCTCGTCAACAGCACCCGCGGCGCAAAGGGCGGTTACTGGCTGCTCCGACGGCCTGAACTCATCAGCGTGGCCGAGGTGGTCGGCGCCGTCGAAGGGAATCGCAGGCGGGCCAAGCGCCGCCCGGTCCGGCGCTCCTACGACGACGCCATCAACCGGCTTTGGGACGGCGCCGAGCGCTCCAGGCGCGGATTCCTGGCGGCCATAACGCTGGCCGACCTGCTGCCGGAAGGGCCCGCCGACTGAGCCGCCCCCCTACCCTCCCAGGATGCCCAGAACGCCCCCGGTCACGCGCCGCACCTTGGCAAACCCGGCCGTACGCATCCGCCGGATGACGCCCCGCGCATAGTCCCGCCCGATCCGCCGGCCCGGCGCGCCCACGTAATGGTAGAGGACGCCGCCGCCGGCCAGCACTCGGGCGAACTCGTGGTACAGCTCCTCCGAGTACAGCTCTCCCGCCTGGTATACCGTGGGTGGGTCATGGAAGACGCATGAGAACCGCCCGGCCGGACACTCTGTGACGAAGTCCCGCACGTCAGCGTTCACGATGGCAATGTGGGGTCGGCCGAACAGGCCTTCGGACCAGGGGTTGACGGCAGCCATCTCGAGCACGTTCCGGTCCACCTCGCAGGTCGTGATGCGCGACAGACCGGCCTCGGCCAGCAACTGCGCGCTGTAGCCGAGCCCGCAACACGTGTCGAGGCACTCCCCTCGGCGGCGTGGCAGCGTGGCCACCTTGTCCGCCTCGTCCTGCCACGGGTCCTTGCCCACGATGGCGTGCATCGTCGCGTTGTTGATGATGAGGGTCGGCGCGCGGCCTTCAAACGGTTGGTAGAGCTTGTAGTACTTCCGCTCGGCCTGGCTGTAGGCATAGACCTTCCGGCATTCGCCGCCGCGGAGTTCGATGCAGTCCTCCGGTTCGGAGAACGCCTCGGCCAGTGCTGCCTTCTTCAGCCGGGCGCCGCCGGGCAGGACGAGCCCCTCATCCTCGACCGAGATGGACGCCGTGGTCCGCCCGAGGTCAAGGCTTACCTCGATGAGCCCGGCATCGGCTTCCAGCATCCGCCGGGCCGTGCGCCCCGAGATTATGGGCACCTGCTGCCAGGAAGGTAGGTCGGATTCCGAACTCTGAACTCTGAAGTCTGAAGTCAACAGGACTCTCTTGCCCCCTTCGCAGAACAAGCTTCAGCCTTCAGACTTCAGCCTTCACACTTCATTAGAGATTCAGGCGGTCGCCGAGGGCTTGCACCTGCGCGTCTTTGATCACGTGGATGCCCTCCTCGACCAGGCGCATCATATCGTCGTGCTCGGCCCGCGCGAACGGCTCCGCCTCGGCCGTTCCCTGCACCTCAACGAACCGACCATCGTGGGTCATCACCACGTTCATGTCCACGGCGGCGGCCCGGTCCTCGTCGGCGCACAGGTCCACCATGGCGCGGCCGTCCACGATGCCGACGCTCAGGGCGGCTATGCCCTGAAGGAGCGGGATGCAGTCCACCTTCTCCTGCTCTCTCATCGCCCACAGGGCATCTACGAGGGCAACGAACCCGCCCGTGATGGCGGCGGTCCGCGTGCCCCCGTCGGCCTGCACGATGTCGCAATCTATCCAGATGGTCCACCCCGGCAGGCGGTGCAGGTCCACGGCCGCGCGCAGGGAACGGCCGATGAGGCGCTGTATCTCCAGGGAGCGGCCCCCCGGGGGCCCCTGTAGGCTGCGGCGCTGCGGGTTGGCGCTGGGCAGCATGCAGTATTCGGCGGTCAGCCAGCCGGTCTTCTTCTCCAGGCAGTGCGGCGGCACGCGGTCCTGCACCATAGCCGTGCATATCAGGCGCGTCCTGCCCATCTCGATCAGCACCGACCCGTCGGCGTAGCACGTGTAAGCGCGCTGGATGGTGACCGGTCGCACTTCCTCAGGCATCCTGCCGTCCGTTCGCACGGTCTGCATCCTTCCATGAAGGAGTTGTCGCGCCCATGTTACCAGTTCGCTGCCGGCAAGTAAAAAGCGGCTCCTGCGGGCTCACCCGGCCGCACCTTCATCCGCTCTGGTCAAGAGCCGCTCCAGCCTGTGCCGGGACAGGCGAACGCGGAGCGTGCTTGCCTGCGAGTAGCTGACCTTGCCCGGGCCGCCCCGTTTCATCCTCCGCACGTTCTTGCACTGGGCGTAGGCGACCTCCGCGTGATCGGCGCCCCGGACCTTGGAGAAATGGACGGCCAGGTGGGCCGCGTCCAGCAGCGTCTCCCGGGAGACGCTCTTGCCCGGCGGCTTGCGGATGATGACGTGCGGGCCGGGCCAGCCCAACAGGTGCATCCAGTAATCGTTCCCCTTCGCGAGGGTGAAGGTCAGGCGATCGTTCTGGCGCTGATTGCGGCTGACCAGTATCTCCAGCCCCTCGACGGACCGGAAGACCCTCGGGGCCTTGCGCCTTTCTATGGCAAGGCGCTCGGGCAGCCGATCCGCCGGGAAAGCTGCTCCGGAGCTGCGGGCCCGGCGTCTCAACTCGGCCAGCTCCTCCGGGCACGCCGCCTCCTCAGCGCAGGCCTTCAGCTCCTCGAGAACCGCCACCTCGCGCCTCGTCTCCCCTGCCCTCGCCGCCAACCGGTCGCGGCTCGCCTTCGCCTTCTTGTACTGTTTGAAGAGCGACCCTATGTTGTCCTCGGGCGACAGCACGGGGTTAAGCTCGATGGTGACCCGGGGCC
>JAUVVP010000400.1 GCA_030604585.1 Planctomycetota bacterium
GAGGCAAGGCCCGGCTTGTGGCCAGCGTGGCTGCCCGTTGAGCTGATCCCCTTCAGGAGAGTATCATGGAGCGCGTCGCCGCCGCCGGCCGTCGCGCATCGTCGGAGGCTGCGCCCTCGTGAGCCAGGTCCAGACAGACACCCAGGTGCTGGGGCAGGTCTTCGACATCCAGCGCTTCTCAGTCCACGACGGGCCGGGCATCCGCACCACCGTCTTCTTCAAGGGATGCCCGCTGCGGTGTGCGTGGTGCCAGAACCCCGAGTCCATCCCGTCCGAGCCGCAGCTCCTGCTCTACGCCGACCTGTGCATCGGCTGCGGGGCGTGTCTGGCGGTCTGCCCTGAGCGGGCAGACGAGGCCGAAGGTGCGGTCTCAGCCCAGCGCCCCGCCACCTGCAGGGTGTGCGGCGCCTGCGCAGATGCCTGCCCGGCCGGAGCGCGCCGCATCGCGGGCCGCCGGATGTCGGTGGCCGAAGTGGTTGCGCAGGTGCTGCGGGACAAGCCCTTCTACGGCGACGAGGGCGGAGCGACGCTGGGCGGCGGCGAGCCGCTGGCCCAGTGGGAGTTCGCCGGGGCCCTGGCGGATGCGCTGCGCGGCGAGGGCGTAGGCGTTGCGCTGGACACGGCCTGTGCAGCGCCCGAGTCGGTGTTGGAGGCCGTGCCCGAGCAGTTCGACCTGGTCCTTGCGGACCTGAAGTTCGTCTCGCCGGAGGCGCACTGCGAGTGGACCGGCGCCGACAACGCCGACGTCTTGAGTGCGCTGCGCCTCTGGAGCCGCACCATGCCGGGACGCATCTGGGTCAGCGTGCCGCTGATACCGGGCGTCCACGACGAGGCGGAGATCGGGCGGATTGCCGGGTTCGTCCGCTCGCTCAGCCCCGTGCCTCCCGTGCGCCTGGTGCCGTATCACCGCCTGGGCGATTCGAAATACGCAGCGTTGGGTGGCACGGCGCCGGCCTTCCCGGGTTCGGTGGACGCCCTCGTGGAGGCGGCAAAGGCGGCCTTCCGCGCGCAGGGCGTTGAGCTGGTCGAACAATGAGCAGCTCATTGCTCAATCGGCCTGCCGAGCCGCTTTTTGCGGGAACTTAACCCACACCGGGGCGACTAACCGGGTAGGTTATGTGGGATGGCAGGGCGGCAGTCCTCTAACTGAGGAGAGGGCAGATATGCGCAAAGCACTGTGGACGGCAGCGTTTATGATGGTCTTCGCAGGTGCGGTGGGGGCGGAGACGAGGCCGGCGGAGAGCCGGATCGCCTCCGTCGGGCTGTTCAAGAACGGCCTGGCAGTGGTCAAGCGAACGGTCACGCTGCCGGGCCCGGGGACGTATCGCATTAGCGACGTGCCCGAGCCGGTGCATGGGACCTTCTGGGTCGAAAGCGACGCGGTAGTCGAGACGCGCGTCACGACTCAGGAGGTGGAGGTGCCGCTGCGGAACCCGGGGGTGATGGACCTTGCGGAGGAGCTTGCCGGCAGGGAGGTGCTCATCCACTTCCGCGACGGGAGCATCCCGCCCGCCCGCGGCAAGGTGCTGGCGTTTGAGCACGCGAGGGTGCAGGGAACGTGGAGGCGCGACTACGAGCCGCCCCGTTACTCTTACTACAGCTCCTACGAGTGGAGGAGCCAGCGGACGCCGAGGGGCCGCTTCCTCGTCCTCGAGACGGACAAGGGGCGCGTTTACGTTGACCCCGCAATGATCGCATACGCGGAGTGCGAGGGCGCCCCCACGACCGTCAGGCAGCGCAGGCCCGTCCTGATCTTCGATGTCAAAGAAGCCGAGACGAATCCTGCGACGATTGCTGTGACGTATCTGGCGAAGGGGGTGGCCTGGGCGCCCAGCTACCGCGTGGACATCAGCGACCCGGACACGCTGACGATCGAACAGAAGGCGGTCGTCAAGAACGAACTGGTGGACATCGAGGACGCCGAGGTATACCTCATCTCCGGCTTCCCCAGCATGGAGTTCGCCAACGTGACGTCGCCGCTCTCTCTACGCACCACCTGGGCGAGTTTCTTCACCGAGCTGGGCCGGCGCGGCCGTCGGGACGCCGATATCATGAGCAACGTGATAACGCAGCAGATGGTGGCGTTTCCTTCGGCGGCCGCTTCGGTATCGTTGGCCGATCTGGCGGCAGTTGCCCTTCCTGCGGGCGAGGGGCCGGACCTGCATTACCAGTCAATCGGCCGCCGCACCCTTGCCGAAGGCGACTCGCTGGCCCTTACGGTGGCTTCGGCCGGCGCGCCCTACGAGCGCATTGTCGAATGGCTCGTGCCGGACGCGCGCGATGAGTTCGGCTGGCGGATCGAAGAGCATGAGCGCAGGCGGGAGCCCGAGAAGTACCAGGATGCAGCCTGGGACGCGGTGTGCTTCAGGAACGCGCTGCCCTTCCCCATGACCACGGCGCCCGTCATGACGGTTGCGAACGGCCGGTTCCTGGGCCAGCGGACCAGCTACTGGGCCAACGTGGGCGAGAAGGCCACGGTGCACGTTACGAAGGCACTGAGCCTGCGCACGCGCAGCGTCGAGCACGAAGAACCGGGGGAGCGCAACGTCATCCGCTACGCCGGGTGGCCATACCGGCAGTCAACGGTGACGGGCGAGCTGTCCGTCATCAACCACCGCAACGAGACGGTGAAGCTGGTGATCAGGCGCCGGTTCTCCGGGAAGCTCGTTAGCGCCGACGGCGAGCCGGAATGCGTCCTGAGGGAAGAGGGCATCTACTCGGTGAACGAGCGAAACGAACTCGTCTGGACGCTCAGCCTGGCGCCCGGCGAAGAGATCGGCCTCACCTACCAGTACACCGTGCTGGTGCGGGCGGGGTAGGAGCGGTCCCCACACGCAAAAGGAAAGGACGCCGCACCTGGGGCACAACTCCATGGCACCTCTCTCCCCTGTTGCCAACGGCCCGGCTCAATCCTCGCTCAGTACCCCAAGGTTCTCCTTACGAAGTCCCTGCTTATCTTCAAACTCTCCTTCAGCGGGCGCGTGAGTTCGAAGTCGCTTTCGTGCGCCAGCTCGATCACCGCATCCCCGCCGAAGCCCATCTCCGTCAGCGCCTGACCGATGGCGACGTGATCCATGTCTCCTTCACCCATCGCCTCCGACCACGTCCCGTCGGCCTTCTGATCGCGCAGATGGAGGAAGACGATCCGCGAGGCGTGC
>JAUVVP010000133.1 GCA_030604585.1 Planctomycetota bacterium
GGAGCTAATGTTCGAGCACGGCGTGCGCGCCAACATCAACCAGACGATCGAGGACGATGTGGTACAGTTGATCGGGCTCGGGCACGACGTGGAGATCATCCTTCAGGAGCCGAAATCCGTCGAGGCGGCCCTGCTGGAATCGCTGCCGGAGGACTCGCCCGAGGATCTCCTCCCGCGGTCTCCCGTCATTGCGTTGCTGGGCCACGTGGACCACGGGAAGACCTCGATACTGGACCGCATCCGCAACACGCGGGTTGCCGAGAGCGAGGCCGGCGGCATAACCCAGGACATCGGCGCCTGGCAGACGCAGAGCGACGGCCACACGCTGACGTTCATAGACACGCCCGGCCACGAAGCCTTCACCGCCATGCGCGCCCGCGGGGCCAGGATCACTGACCTGGTCGTCCTGGTGGTGGCGGCCGACGACGGAGTGATGCCGCAGACCGCCGAAGCCATCGACCACGCGCGCGCGGCCGGCGTTCCCATCGTAGTCGCCATCAATAAGATGGACAGGCCCGAGGCCGATCCGCTGCGCGTCAAGCAGCAACTGGCCGTCCAGGGGATCAACCCGGAGGACTGGGGTGGCGACGTGGGCTGCGTCGAACTCAGCGCGATCACCGGGGAAGGCATAGACGACCTGCTGGAAAGGATAACGCTGGAGGCCGAGCTGCTGGAAGTCAAGGCCAACCCGCGCCGCTCTGCCAGCGGATCCGTGCTCGAGGCGCGAATGCAGCTCGGCCGCGGCGTCGTCACCAACCTCATCGTCCAGAAAGGCACACTGCGCCGGGGCGACATCCTGGTCTGCGGGAACGCATTCGGCGCGGTGAGGTCGCTGGTCAACGACCGCGGCGAAGAGATCGAGGAGGCCGGCCCGGCCCAGCCCGTAGCGCTGAGCGGCCTGAACCGGGTGCCGGAGGCGGGCGACACGTTCCTGGTGGTGAAGGACCTGGAGACGGCGCGCAAGGTGGCTGAGGAACGCCACGCGCGGCTGCAGCGGCGGCGTCGCCGGCCCCGGCGTCACGTGACCCTCGAGACCCTCTTCGAAAGGCTCGAACGCGGTGAGACAAAGCAACTGAACATCGTCCTCAAAGCCGATGCCCAGGGCTCACTCGAACCCCTCATGACCAGCCTGGACCAGTTGGGCAACGACGAGGTAGCGGTGAAGATCATCCACAGCGGCATCGGCCAGGTCAATGCCAGCGATGCCCTGCTGGCTGACGCCACCGATGCCATCATCGTCGCCTTCCGCGTGAGCGAAGATGAAAAGGCGCGCGAGATGGCCGCCGTGCACGGTGTCGAGGTCGTTCATTACGATATCATCTACGAGGTCACCGACCAGATCCGCAGCGCCCTGGAAGGCCTGCTGGAGCCCGAACGCAAGGAGGAACGGGTCGGCATGGCCGAGGTGCGACAGATATTCCGCATCAGCAGGTACGGCACCATCGCCGGCTGCTACGTGACCGAGGGCGCGATGCGACGCAGCGGGCGCGTGCGCGTCATTAGGGATGGGGAGATCCTCCACCAGGGTGCCATGGCCTCCCTGCGGCAAGAGAAAACCGACGTCCGGGAGGTGGAAACCGGACGCGAATGCGGGATCAACACCGAGGGCTTCGACGACATCAAGCCCGGCGACCTGATCGAGTGCTTTACCATAGTGACCGTCAGGCGCACCCTCGTGCCCAAAAGCGCCCAGCCCACTGCCCAACCCGGAAGCGACGCGGCTTCTTCGACGTGACCATGATCGTCGGAACTGTAGAAATCCGCCTCCACCTGCACGACGCCCGGACCCTGAAGGATAAGCGGCGCATTCTGCTGAGCCTGAAGGACCGGCTGCGCAAAGGCTTCAATGTGAGCGTGGCCGAAGTGGACGGCCAGGACATGATCCAGAGCGCCGTTCTGGCCGTTGCCCAGGTGGGCAATGACAGCCGCTACATCAACGGCACGCTCGACAAGGTCGTGCAGGCCGTCAAGAGGGTCCCGGCCGCCCGCCTGGTGGATTACAGCATCGAACTGTTCTGAAGAGCCCCCTCAGGATGGCCGCTGACGATGAACCCCCGCAAGAAGAAAAGAATAGAGGAGATGCTGCGGCGGGAGTTGAGCAGCATCCTTCTGCACGAGGTGAGGGACCCGCGCGCGGGGTTCATTACCCTCACGCGGGTCGAGCTGAGCGAGGATCAGCGCTCGGCGAGGGTCTACCTGACGGTCCGCGGCACTGAGGAGGAAAGGGACGAGACGCTTCAGACCCTGAGGCGGGCGCACGGTTACATTCAGTCCCTCATCGGCAGGCGGCTTTCGCTGCGCTACACTCCGGTGCTGCGCTTCCGGGAGGACAAGGAAGTCCTGAACGCCATGCGCCTGGAGAAGCTGATCGACAGGGCCCGCCGGGAGGACCGCGAGTTCCGCGACGTTCCTTGAGCAACTCTTCGGACACCATAGCACCGTGCCCAGAGTCATCTCGCAGAAAGAGCGCAAGAAGCAAGCCGACAAGCTGGTGCAGCTCGCCATCCGCAAGCACGGCGAGCTGAAGAACCGCAAGACCAGGTCGCCTTTGAACCAGCTTGTCCTGAGCCTGTTCTGCCACGTTACCAGCGTGCGCCGCGCCACCCGTGCCCTGCGCGAGTTGAAACGGCACTTCGCCGACTGGAACGAGGTGCGCGTCAGTCACCCGGTGGAGGTGGCCTCCGTCCTCTCATCGGCCATGTGGGCCCAGGAGGGTGCCGAGCGGTTGGTCTGGATGCTGCGCGAGCTGTACGATGCCCACAACCGGACGAACCTGGACTTCCTGGGCGAACTGACGCCGACGCAGGCGCGCAGTTGCCTAAAGAGGCTGCCCATGGTGCGGCGCGACCTGGCAGACGAAGTCCTGCTGCTCAGCCTCGGCGTCCCGGTGCTGCCCTGCTCCGCTGCGACGGCCAGGATGTGCTGCCGCCTCGGCCTGCTGAAGGACGACCGGCCGACCGTTAAGAACCAGCGCAGACTGGCCAAGATGTTCGACGAAGCGTGCTTTGCCAGCCTGCTTTTGTTCTTCTGCGACTACGCCGAGAAGGTCTGCCTGCCTGACGAGCCGCTCTGCAACCGCTGCCCGATAGCGAGGACTTGCCGCGCCGGCAAGTGAGGCGCCGGCTCCCCCGCGCCGCTCAGCTACCGGATCGCTTCGACCACGGGAGAACAATCATGAAGGTACTGGTATTCGGAATCCCCAAAGGCAGCCTACAGGAGAGCACCATCCAGATGCTGTTCCGGGCGGGCTACCGCGTGGAGACGGGCGGGCGGTCCTACTACCCCGCCATTGACGACGAGGAGATGGAGGCCCGCCTGATACGGCCGCAGGACATGCCGCGCTTCGTGGAGAAAGGCTCGGTGGACGCCGGGCTGACAGGCGCCGACTGGGTCGCGGAGAACGAGAGCGACGTCGTGACGGTCGTCGAGCTGATCTACGCCAAGCAGCAGCTTGTGCCCGTGCGCTGGGTCCTCGCCGTGCCGGAAGATGCCCCCATGAAGAGCGTCGAGGACCTGGAGGGCAAGAGCATCAGCACCGAGCTTGTCAACGTGACGCGCAAGTTCCTCGCCGACCGAGGCGTCAAGGCCGACGTCGAGTTCAGCCACGGCGCCACCGAGACCAAGGTGCCGGACCTGGTGGACGCCATCGTCGAGCTGACAGAGACCGGCGCCAGCCTCCGGGCCAACCGGCTGCGCATCGTCGAGACGGTGATGGAGAGCACGACCCAGTTGATCGCCTCCCACCAGGCGTGGGACGACCCCTGGAAGAAGACCAAGATCGAGAACCTTGCCATGCTCCTCGAGGGGGCAGTGCTCGGCCAGAGCAAGGTGGGGCTGAAGATGAACGTGCCGAACGGCGCCCTCCAGAAGGTGCTCTCGCTGCTGCCCGCCCTGCGCAACCCGACCGTCAGCAACCTGGCGGACGAATCCGGCTACGCCATCGAGACCGTCCTGGACGAGAGCATCGCGCGCACCCTGATCCCCAAGCTCAAACGCGCCGGCGCCGAGGGCATCATCGAGTACCCGCTCAACAAGGTCGTGCTCTGAGCCGGGTTCGCCAACGCCGAGCAGCCTGCGATTACCCAACGACAGAGGCCTGTGCCGTCCTCTGCGGTCCCGGCGGCCTCTGCAGTGACTCGGGGTCGCGGGTGAAGGCTCAGGGCGCCAGCCGGCCCGGGTCCTCCAGCAGGCCCTTCAGCGTCTGGAAGAACTGGGCCGCCTCGGCCCCGTCAATGACCCGGTGGTCGGCGCTGATGGAGATGGCCACCATCGGCTCGATCCGCATCCCGTCCCCCTGGGCCACCACCTGATCGCTTATGGCCCCCACGCCGATGATGCAGCTCTCGGGCGGGTTGATTATCGGCAGGAACGAGGCGACGCCGTACATCCCCAGGTTGCTGATCGTGATGGAGCCGCCCTCGTACTGTTCCGGTATCAGCTTGCCGTCCCGGGCGGTCTCCGCCAGGGACCCCAGCTCGGCTGATATCTCGGCCAGGCCCCTGGCGTCGGCATCCCTCACTACGGGCACGAACAGGCCGTCCTCCACGGCGACCGCCACGCCAACGTTGCACCGGTCGTTCAGCACCACGGCGTCCCCGTCGAACCGGGCGTTCACCCGCGGATGTTCCTTCAGGGCCGTCGCCACGGCCTTTACCAGCAGGCCGGTCACGGTCACCTTCTGCTGGGGCGTGCTCACCTCGCGCAGGAACTCCATCGCCGCGCGCATCATCACGTCGCCCACCAGGTAGAAGTGCGGCACGGTCTGCTTCGCCGCCGTCATCCGCTGCGCGATGGTGCGCCGCATGGCAGATAGGGCAAGCCTCTCGCCGGCCGGCTCGGCCGCCGGCACCGACGCTGCCCGGCCGAGGCCGGCCTCGACTGCCCGCACCACGTCGTCCTTGCGCAGGCGCCGGCCCCCTGCTTCGGCCGCCACCTCCAGCAGGTTGACCCCGTGCTGGTAGGCAAGCGCCCTGGCCGCCGGCGTCGAGCGGACCTCCTCGACTGCGGCCAGGTAGCCGAGCACGTCGCACTCGATGATGCGCCCGCCGGGGCCGGTTCCGCGCAGGGCAGCCAGCGGCACTTTCTTCTCGCCGGCGATCTTCCGCGCGCGCGGGGAGGCGAATCCGCCGGCCGGCGCGCCGGCCCCGAAACAGCCGGCGCCTGCTCTGCCATCGCAACGGCCGTTGCCGCTGGGCCGGGGCCGGCGACCTCGGACGCGGTCGGCGCCCTCTCCGCCAGGGAGGTCAGGTCCGCGGGCAACTCGTCCCCCTCCTGGCCGATGACGGCGATCAGCTCGTTCACCGGCACCGTCTGCCCCTCGGGGACCAGTATCTTCTTCAGGACGCCATCAGCGAAGGCCTCGACCTCGAGGGTCGCCTTGTCGGTCGTCAGTTCGTAGAGCACCTCGCCCTTCCGGACGGCATCCCCCTCCTGCTTGTGCCACTTCTCGACGGTGCCCTCCTCCATCGTCTGCCCAAGCTGTGGCAGGAAAACGCGGTGCAGCATCGCGGCTCTCCGTTTCATGCATCTCGATAGGAAAGGCGCCGACCGGCGCAAGGCACCATTCTACGGGGCCGGCGGAAGCCTTTCAACCCCCGCCAGCGCCCGCAGATTCCGGGCACACCATACTTATCTCCGGTGCGAAATGGGTCGGCAGGCCGGCCCCTACCGGTGCGGCCCGCGGCACAACGCTTCCCCTCAGCCGCAGCCAACCGCCTTGGCCCCCACGATCACCTTCCCGTCTAACGCCCAGTCCGCCAAGTGATCCCCGGTCACTTCGCGTTAGCACCGCACAGGCACCGGACGCTCTTGGTGCACCTTGAGTCGGACTCTGCGTAGCTCCGGCGCCAGTGCGCTCTCGTATCCCCTCTCCAGAAGGCCGTGTCCGAGCGTGTTGTAGACGTTGTAGGCAGTCCCAATGATCTTCTCGGTCAGCTCCTGATTCTTCATATCCGTCTTCATCCGTGGCAATCCGTGTCTGACAGTCGTTCGCCGTAGCCGTAGCGCCCCCAATGAGCCGCTCGACCTCCACCGGTGGTTCTTGACACAGCTCTTTGGACACGGATTCACACGGATAAAGACGGATGGAAACCTGACGTCACTATGAGCGATCAAAGACCTTGCGTTTCACTTGCACCTCGCGCCCGAAGTTGATCAACAAGCCCACCTCTATCC
>JAUVVP010000278.1 GCA_030604585.1 Planctomycetota bacterium
GCATCTTGGCCAGTTCGGCTGGCGTTTTCAACTCAATCCGTGCCATCCGGCTCCTTCCCGCGGAGGGGGCGATCCGGCGGCCCACGTCAGCGCGAGGCGATGCGGCTCAGAAGGGCCTCGGTGCGGCGGGTCACCTCCTGCGGCGCCGGGGAGGCGTCCACGCGCTCTATCAAGCCGCGCTCCTCGTAGTATGCCACCAGCGGCCTGGTCTTCTCGTCGTACTGGGCCAGCCGGTTCCTCACGACCTCTTCGGCGCTGTCGCTCCTGACCTTCAGGGGGCCGCCGCACCCGTCGCAGACGCCTTCGGCCTGCGGCGGCATGAACTCCCTGTGGTAGTTCTCGCCGCACTCGGCGCAGACCAGCCTGCCGGTGAGACGCCTGAGCGCCTGCCCATCGTCGAGTTCGAAACAGACGACCAGGTCCAGCTCCTGCCCGCGCCGCCCCAGCATGGCGTCCAGGTCGTGCGCCTGCCGCAGCGTGCGCGGATAGCCGTCGAGGAGGTAGCTGTCCGACCTGCCGACGACCATCTCCTCCACGACGCGCGAGGTCAGCTCGTCCGGCACCAGCCCACCGCTGTCGAGGTAGTCCTTCACCGTGCGGCCCAGTTCCGAGCCGTCCGCGGCGGCCTGCCGGAAGATCTCCCCGGTGGAGGCATGTCGCACCCCGAAACGCTCCGCCATGCGCGCGGCCTGCGTTCCCTTTCCCGCACCCGGAGGTCCGAGGAAGACGAGTCTCACTGCCGCGCCCTTTCCAGCAAAGGCACCAGGCGCCACGCTGCGATTCAGCGCCGTCTGCTCCTCCTGCGGCCGCCTGCGCCGGCTGCGAATCCGCTGTAGCGGCGCATCTCGAGGTGATCGTTGATGCGCCGCACCAGGTCCAGGGTCACTCCGACCACAATCAGTATGCTGGTGCCGCCATAGAAGCGGGCCAGCACCCGCACATTCAACGCCGCCGTCACTATCATGGGCATCAGAGCGATGACGACCAGGAAGAAGCTGCCGGCCATCGTGACCCGGTTCATGATGCCTTCCAGGTAGTTGGCGGTCCGCTTGCCCGGTCGGATGCCCGGTATGAAACTGCCGTGGCCCTGGAGGTTCTCGCTCATCTCGCGGGGGTTGAACATGACGGCAGTCCAGAAGTAGCAGAAGAAAAAGATCAGCGTGCCGAACAGCATCACCCACAGCAGGCCCCGCCCCTGGAGCGAGTCCACCAGGAACTGGAAGAACCCGCCCCAGACCCCGCCTCTGCCGCCCAGGGCGCTGGCAGCCGCGCCGGCTATCAGCACCGGGATCAGCAGCAGCGACTGGGCGAATATGATCGGCATCACTCCGGCCTGGTTGACGCGCAGCGGCAGGTAGTGCTTCTGGCCGCCGTAGACCTTGGGGCCGCGCACGTGCTTCTGCTGCTGCACGGGTATGCGCCGCTCGCCGCGCGTGATGTAAACGATGGCCACCACCACGCCTATGAACAGGGCGACCAGAACGGCGACCTTCAGGATGGCGTTCTGCTGGCTCTCGGCGGTCCGGATCCCCCTGCCCAGTTCGGTGATGGCCGAGGGCAGGACCGCCAGGATGTTGACCATGATGATCAGGGATATGCCGTTGCCGATGCCGTGCTCGTCTACCTGTTCCCCGATCCACATCAGGAACATCGTGCCGACCATCAGGAGGAACCCGCTGGTGACCATGAACTTGAAGGTCTCGAAGCCGCTGGCCCTGATCGCGTCGGGAATGATGCCGGGCAGGGAGTAGAGGCCCCGCACCAGGACAGCGCCCTGAAGCAGGCAGATGAAGACCGTGGCAAACCGCGTGTACTGGTTCAGCTTCTTCTGACCGGAGGCGCCTTCCTTGCGCAGGGCTTCCAGGCTCGGGATGACGTTGGCCAACAGCGTGAAGATGATCGAGGCGCTGATGTAGGGCATGATGCCGAGCCCGAAGATGGCTCCCTTGCTCAGCGCCCCGCCGGCGAACATGTTGACCAGCCCCAGCAGGTTCCCCGCCGCCGTGCCCCCGGCCTCCTTGAAGAACCTCCCCAGCGCGTGGACGTCCACGCCCGGCAACGGCACGTAGACGCCGATGCGACAGACGGCAAGCAGCCCCAACGTGATGAGGACCTTGCGGCGCAGGTCGCGGATGCGCCACACGTTGCCTATCTGCTCCAGCAGGCTCATTTACGCCTCCTGCTGCGCGGGGGACGCGCCTCGGCTGCGCATCTTGTGTCGCACGGGCGGCCTGGGGCCGGCGATCCTGTCCACGGAGCCGCCGGCCGATTCTATCTTGGCCACGGCACTCTTGCTGAATGCGTTGGCCCTGACGGTTAGGGCCTTCTGGAGTTCGCCCTCGCCCAGTATCTTCACCCCGCCGTTGGGCACCTGCTTGACGATCCCCAGCCTGCCCAACTCCTCCGGCGTCACCAGCGCGCCATCGGCAAACCGGTTCAACTGCCCGACGTTAACGATGCTGTATTCGGTCCTGAACGGGGCGTTGCTAAAGCCCACCTTGGGCAGGCGCCGCCACAGAGGCACGGCGCCTCCCGTCATGCCGCGCGAGCTCCATCCGCTGCGGGAGCGGGCGCCATCGCGGCCGCGCCCGCTGGTCTTCCCGCGCCGGCTGCCGGTGCCGCGGCCGTTGCGTTTCTTCCTTGCCCGCGGCCGGACAAGGGCCTTTGCCCTGGATATGTCCATCTGCTCGTTATCCTCTCGGGCCCGGCCGGGCGCCCCGGACGAGGGCGGCGCCGGCGGACCGGTCATTCGGCGGCGCCGGCCTCTTCAGTCGCCTGGACCGGCTGCTCCTTCTGTTTCGCCTGCGGGTGGAAGAGCCGCACTTTCACCCCGCGCAGCCTGCTGACTTCGTCAACGGAGCGCAGCGATGTCAACGCGTTGATGGTAGCCTTGGCGACGTTGATGGGGTTGGTGTTGCCGTAGATCTTGCTCAGGACGTTGCGCACGCCCACCACGCGCATCAGGGCGCGCACGGTGCCGCCGGCCTTCACGCCGGTGCCGGGGCTGGCGGGCCTAAGCAGCACCCGGGAGGCGCCATGTCGGCCGGTGATCTCGTGGGCCACAGTGTCGCCCACCAGGCTCACCCGCGCCATGCGGCTGCGGGCCTCCTTGCCGCCTTTCTCAATGGCCATCGGCACGCCGCGGGCCTTGCCGTAACCGAGGCCCACTTTTCCCGCCCCGTCGCCCACGGCAACCAGAGCGGCGCAGGTCAGGTTACGGCCGCCCTTGGTCACCTTGGTGTGGAAGTAGATGCCGATGACCTCTTCGAGCAATCCGCCCTCTTGGTTCCTGTCTCGCATGTAGCCTCCGGATAGTCTGCCGGCCCGACGGCACGCAGCTCAGAATCCCTTCGTGCCGCCTTCGGCGAACTGGGCGCGTGTCGCCTCCGCCAGCGCCCTCACGCGACCGTGGAACCGATATCCGCCGCGGTCGAAGACGAGCGCCGCAATGCCGTTCTCGATGCACTTCTTACCGAGGAGCTGGCCCACCCTGGCCGCACTTTCGACGGTGCTGCCCCGCCCGACCTGGTCCCTCAGCTCCGGGCTGAGGGAGGAGCAACTGACGAGGGTCCGCTGATTCCAGTCGTCTATGACCTGCGCGTAGATGTGCTTGTTGCTGCGAAAGACGCACAGGCGCGGCCGCTCGGGCGTGCCCTCCACCTTGGTGCGCACGCGCCGATGCCGGCGCCGTCTCAGTTCCGGTTTTCGCTTGCTTCTCTTCATCAGCTTTGCAGTCCGGAGGGCCCTCACCGGGGCGGCGCCCCGCCGCTACCTTTCCAGCCCAGTGAACGCCTTTCCTTCCTTGCGGCGCACGTATTCGCCTTCGTACCTGATGCCCTTGCCCTTGTAAGGCTCGGGGCGGCGGGCGGCCCGCACGCGTGCCGCGAACTGGCCCACCTGTCCCTTGTCAATCCCCTTGACGACAAACCGCGCTGCGCGCCCCACCTGGGCGGCGCTCTGCTCGATCTCCACGCTGATGCCTTCCGGCAGGTCGAAGGTGACCTCGTGGCAGAAGCCGACCTGGAGCACGAGGGTGTCGCCGCGCAGGTTGACGTTGTAGCCGGTGCCGTGGATCTCCAGCCGCTTGAAAAAGCCAGTGGCGACTCCTTCCACCTTGTTGGCGATCAGCGTGCGATGCAGGCCGTGCATTGCCCGCGAGCGGCGGTCGTCGTTCTTGCGCGTGACGGCCAGCGACCCGGCCTCCGGCACGTAGTCCACCTCCAGCATGTCGGGCACCTGGTGTTCGAGTTCGCCCAGGCTGCCCTTAATGCGGATGTGCCGCCCGTCCACGTCCACCTGGACCGCTGCGGGCACGGGAATCGGTTGTTTGCCAACGCGGGACATCTTTTCTGCCTTCC
>JAUVVP010000324.1 GCA_030604585.1 Planctomycetota bacterium
AGCACCCTGGTCCTAACGGCAAGCAAGAGAATGCGGCGGAATGCACCTTTCGATGGCCTTCAGCAGCGCCGCTGCAAACGCTCCCATTCAATGCATCGTGTTCAGGCTGCTCTGGAGCGCACCGGCTGCAGAGCGGTCATTCGATGTCCTCGTTCGCTTGAGCGTCCAGCGCCTGTGAGCCGATGATGTCCCAAACCTTGTCCATGACCTCCATCACGGCGATGCCCTCCTCGGCACTCACTGGCGGGTCGCGTTCCTCCTGCAGCGCCGCGTAGTACTCCCGTATCAACAGCGCCATTCCCTCGTAGGGCGTCCAGCGCCTCATCAGTACCTTGAGCATGCCGCCGAGTGTGCCGCGCAAGACCGTGCAGCCGTGTCGCATGTTCATGATGGCACGCGCTATCGTTTTCGGGACGCCTCTCATGCGCACGTGAGGTATCAGCCATTTGTTCAGCACGTCCACGAACAGAGCGCCCTCTGTCCCGAAAACGCTCAGGTAATGAAACCGCGGGCTGGCGGCCAGGGAAACCGTCACGACTCCCGAGGCCGTCTCGGTCTCCAGGATTATGCGCAGTTCGTCGGTCGGCTGATGGGGTAGGACGCGCCCATAGCGGGCGTGCGCGTGGACCCGCCTCGGCGGCCCGAGCAACTCCAGCGCCAGACAGAGCGGATGCGGGGCCAGGTTCTGGTAGAGGCCGCCGGGCAGCCGGAAGGTCCAGTGCTTCTCTCCGCCCGGCAGCATGTACGTGATGGCCGGGCTGCCGCCAAGGTCAAACCCGTAGTAGCTCTCCACCCATATCAGGTCGCCCAGTGCCCCTGACTGGATCCGCCTCCTCGCCCGCACAATCTGGGGCTCATAGATGCAGTTGTGGTCAACACAGATCTGCACGCCGTGTTCGGCGGCGCAATCGGCCATGCGCCTGGCCTCGGCCGCGTCCACAGCCATCGGCTTCTCGACCAGGACGTTGCAGCCCTTGTGCGCTGCAAGCTCCGCATACATGGCGTGCGACTGCGGAGGCGTCAGGATGTGCAGCACACCGGGCCGTTCGGCGTCAAGCATGGCGGCCACGTCGTCGTAAGTGCGCGGAACGTTGAAGCGCTGCGCCAGATCCCGGGCCGCGTCACGGTTCAGGTCACAGAGCGCCAGCACCTTTGCATTCGGCATCCGGCTCAGCACCTTCAGGTGCTCCTGAGCGATCACCCCGCAGCCGACCAGGCACGCAGTCAGGGGCGGTTCGCCCTTGGGCGGCCTGCCCAGCAGGCGCAGATCGGCCCTTCGGCTGACGCGCTCCCGCTCCGCGTAGGAGTGCATGGTGGCCGCAAGGGCCTCCTCCTTCCCGGTCTCGGGCCGCCAGCCCAGGGCCTCCTTGGCCCTCTGGTTCGAGTACGCCAGCCGCCTTTGGCATGCGATCAGGTGCGCCGGACGCAGGGGGGAGGGCCGCCCGAGCGGACGGGTGGCCATTCCCGCCATCTTGCCCAGGGCCCGTGCAATCAAGTAGGGCAAGCACACTATCTTCAGGCGAGGGCGCACGTCCTCCTTGAGGCGCCTCAGGTATTCGAGCTGAGTGAAGGACTCGTCGTCGACGACGTTGAAGATGCCCTCTGCGTGCGCGCTCTCTGCGGCCCGCAGCACAGCGCTCGCGCAGTTCCGCACGTAACACACGGGCAGCGTGTTGCCGCCGTTGCCGATTATCACGTAGCCGTTCGCGCCCAGTGCGTAGCCCATGCGGGCCAGGTTCCATCTGCCGCGCGGGCCGTACAGGATGCCCGGCCGGAGCACGATGACTTGCATCCTGCCGTCGCGTGCGAACTCAAGGACCTCGCGTTCCGCCCCGATCTTGGATTGGATGTAGTTCGTCAGAAGCGCGGGGTCATCTTCGTACGGTGCGTCCTCCGCGATGGGCCGGCGGTCGGCCCGCCGCGGCATCTTGACAACACCGATGGAGCTGAGGTGAACGAACCGCTTGACCCCGGCCTTCTCGGCGGTCGCAAGGAGGGCGCGCGTTCCCCTGACCGTGGCCTCCACGAACTCCTGCGGGACCCCGCTCGTCGTCGAAGCGGCGTGCACGACGACTTCCATCGCGGCAACGGCCTTTCGCAGTGAGTCGTGGTCCTTCAGGTCGCCGCGCACCATCTCCAGCCCGAGCCGCTCCAGCAGCTCCGTCCTGCTGGTGCGGCGGACGAAGGCGCGCACGTGGTGTCCGGCCTCGACGAACATCTCGGCCATGTGTCCGCCCAGAAACCCACTTGCCCCGGTGATTAGAATCTTCATGTCGCTCTGGCTTTTCCCTTCTTCCGGTGCCCGACGAGAGCCATGACCCGTTGCGCATTGTGCGCCCACGTGTGGTGGCGGGCCACGTATTCCCGCGCGTTGCGCCCCAGTCGCTCGCGCAGCTCGGCATCGCGGATGACGCTCCGGAGCGCATCCCTGAGGGAACCCAGGTCCCCGGGAGTGAACAGAACGCCCGTCTCGCCATCCCGCACGACTTCCTCGATGGGAGGGACGCGGGGGGCCACCACCGCCTTGCCCATCGCCATGTACTCGAACAGCTTCATGGGCGAGCCGTGAGGATTGGAGTGCGGCACCACGGCGGCGTCCATCGCCATAACGTATGAGGGTACCAGGCGATGCGCCACAGCTCCCGGCATCCAGAACCTGTCGGCAAGCCCGTACTCTGCCAGCAGCGCCTCGACCTTGGGCCGTTCCACCCCATCGCCGACCAGCAGCCAGCGCGCGTGCGGGCAGGTAGGCGCCAGTTCCCGCGCCGCCTCAACCAGCATCTCGGCTCGGTGCCACGGCAGGAACGTGCCAACATACCCCACGACGACTCCACCGTCGAGCACATCTGCCGGCCTATCGGCCGGCCGGGTGGCGGCGGGATTGAACTCGTCCGGGTCTATCGCATTCTGAGAGACGATCATCCTTTCCGACGGGAAGCCCCGGGCGACCAGCAGCCGTCTGAACGCCCCCGAGACGGTAAGGATGAGCGCTGCCCTGCGGAGCATCCAGCGCTCGATGCCGCAGGTGAGCCGGCGCAGCACAAGCGGGCGCAGCCTCCCGGTCGTCGCCGTAACGTTCACTTCCTGGACGATCGGCACGTTCCACCAGCGGGCCAGCAGCGTCGGCGCGATGCTGTTCGACGTGGTCCGCTCATAGATGATGTCCGGCCTGCGGCGCCGGCCGCGGCGCAGCATGTCGAACGCCGAGTAGAAGTTGTAGCACAGCTCCGCCAGCTCGAACAGGACCGGAGGCGCATTGCGGGCGAACCGCTTGAGCCTGCTGCGGAGTGGCCCTTCAACCGGCGCCGGGGAGGCAGCCCATTCTTCGGCGCCTTCTCGCTGCGGGTCACAGCCCGGCGGGCTCGAGACCTGCACCGTGTGGCCGAGCCGCCGCAGCGCCCGCACCATGCCCATGATGTGCACCCCCTCCACGCGGTCGCCTGCGGTCCGGTGATGGTAGAGTACGTGCATGCTACCCGCTCTCATTGCGGAGGAGCACAGTGCTGGGCGTCATCGGACCGTGCCTGACGGCCGCCGCCAGGACCTGGTGGAGTCTGCGGGCATTGGCCTCCCAGGACATCCCTTCGACACGCCGGCGCAGCGCGGACCGGTCCCACTTCCGGTCCAGCGCAGCGTCAATCGCATCGGCCAGTTCGCCGGCGTTCCCCGGCTCGACCGTTATACCGCACGTCTCGTCCAGTAGGTCCGGGACGGCGCCAACCCGCGAGGCGACCACGGGCGTGCCACAGGCGAGCGCCTCAAGCACTACATTCGGGCACCCCTCGCTGAGGCTGGGCAGACACAGCACGTCGGCTGCGTTGAGCCACAGGGCAACGTCCTCGTGGGGCACACCTCCAACGCACAGCACCCGGCCTGCTATGTCCAGAC
>JAUVVP010000244.1 GCA_030604585.1 Planctomycetota bacterium
AGTCAAACGGTCCCAGTTTGATGCTCGTCAAAATCCTGTCTAGTCATCCCGCAGAAGAGCGAACGGCACGCCCGTCGGGAGCCAATCGAACGCCGGAACCGGCGGGCGCGCAAGCACACGGCCGAAGGCCGGGGTCGAATCGCGGGCTCACCCGGCCCCGTCGCCGAAGGAGGTGCCGACCGAGCGGGCAGCCCGCACAAGCCCGCAGTCGGGCTCCACGAGGCGCTGTCTGTCGGCCACGTCGGCCAGCGGCACGGCCACGATCTCCGTCCCCTGCAGGCCCACCATGGTGTCGAAGTTGCCCGCCACGGCCTGCACCACCGCTTCATAGCCGAAACGGGTGGCCAGCACCCGGTCGTAGGCCGTGGGCGTGCCGCCCCTCTGCATGTGGCCCAGCACGACGGCCCGGCTCACTACGGGCGTACGATCATCGATCTCGGCGGCCAGCCAGATGCCGATGCCGCCCAGCCGCATCTTCTCGTAGCCCTCCGCCACGCGCCGGCGCACCACGAAGTCGCCGTCCGGCAGCTTCACGCCCTCGGAGACGACGATGATGCTGAAGCGCTTGCCCAGGTGGCTCCGCTCCTCGACCACCTTGCAGATGTTCTCCATGGTGTAGGGAATCTCGGGTATGAGGATGACGTCACCGCCGCCGGCAATGCCCCCCACAAGCGCCAGCCAGCCCGCGTAGCGGCCCATCGTCTCGATGACCATGGCGCGGTGATGGGACATGGCCGTCGTGTGCACCCGGTCGAGCGCCTCCGTGACGATCTGCACCGCCGTGTCGAATCCGAAGGTCACGTCCGTGCCGTAGATGTCGTTGTCAATGGTCTTGGGAACGCCGACGATGGGCAGGCCCTTGCGGGCAAGCTGGTGGGCGATGCTGAGGCTGCCGTCGCCGCCGATGCAGAACAGGACGTCCAGGCCGGCCCGCTCGAAGTTCTCGACGCACTGGTCAGAGAGGTCCTGTGCGTCTGCGGGGTCGCCGTCGTGCTCGACGTACTGGAAGGGATGCGCGGTGTTGGAGGTGCCCAGGATGGTGCCGCCGCGCGTCAGTATGCCGCTGACGTCCTGGTAGTCGAGCTTGACCATCCTGTCCTTGACAAGCCCTTCGAAGCCGTCCAGGATGCCGCAGGCCTCGAATCCGTACTCGAGCAGCCCGGTCTTGACCACGGCCCTGATAACTGCGTTGAGGCCGGGACAGTCGCCGCCGCCGGTCAGGACACCGATCCGTTTGATCCTCGCCTCCGCTGCCATCGCTTGCTTCTCCCGACCTAATCGAGGACGCTGCCGCTCATGCGCATTGGCCGTGTTCTACGAGCACCTTCAGCCCTTCTTTCTTCTCGGCGGTCCCGACGGCGCTCTCGAGTTCGTCCAGCCCGAAGCGGTGCGTGATCACCTTCTCGGTGTCCACTAAGCCGGCCGCGATCAGCGCAAGGGCCTTGTAGTTCTGATAGGGAGTGGCGCCGTGATTGCCCACCAGGACCTGCTCCTGGTAGTGCAGCCGATTGCTGTCGAACGTGATGGCGGAACTGCCCCGAGGCAGGCCGCCGAAGAAGTTGACCCGGCCCCGCGGAGCCGCCAGCCCCAGTGCGGCCTCCTGGGCCTCGGCGGAAGCGCACGCCACGATGACAACGTCGGCCCCGCGCGCCCCGGTCAAGTCCAGGACGGCCTTCCCAAGGTCTTCCTCGGAGGTATTGACGTAATGATCGGCGCCGACGGCCGCTGCCAGCTTCAGGCGCGGCTCGGACCGGTTGGCCATGATGATGCAGGTTGCGCCGCGCGCCCGTGCCAGCATGGCGTTCAGGCAGCCGATGGGCCCGCAGCCGACGATCAGCACGCTGTCGCCCGTCCCCACGCCGAGCATCTCCTGGGCGTTCACGCAGCAGGCCAGCGGCTCGGTCAGGGCGGCGGCCGCCGCGCTCACGCCATCGGGTATCTTGTTGACGCAGCCGGTGCGGACCGCCCGCGCGGGCACGAGCATGTACTGGGCGAAGCCGCCCGGCCATGTGGAGCCGATGTCGAGGATGTCCTCGCATACCGTGCTCTGGCCCCGCTGGCAGTAGTAGCACATCCCGCACGGCACGGCCGAGGCGACCGTCACGCGCTCGCTGTCGTAGAAGCCCCGCACGTGCTGACCGACCTCGACGATCGTGCCGGCCAGCTCATGGCCCAGTATGACGGGCGGCTTGACCATCTGATGGCCGTGGCGCAGCGCCTTGACGTCCGTGCCGCAGACGGCGCAGGCGTCCACGCGCAGCAGGATGGTATCCTGCGTGCACCCAGGCGTCTCCACCTCCTTCAGCACGAGCGTGTCTATGCCTTCCAGTACGGCCGCTTTCATGTCCGACATCTCCAGGTATGATTCGTGGCTGACCCGCGGCCCGGCAGGCGCAGGCCGATCAGGCCCTCAGCAGGTGGGCGCCGTCCGCCATCAGGCTGAGCACTTCTTCCCTCAGCCCCGGGTCATCGGCCAGCCCCCGCACGACCAGCGGCACCACGTCCGGCCGGGCCCCGACGCTGCGGGCGGCCGGCACCAGGTCGGTCACGTAGCGCATCCAGACCCGCAGGTCCACGCGGAGGGCCGCATCACATGCAAGGAGCATCACCGACCGGCCCTCCAGGTGACAGAGCGAGAGCCCCGCCTCCGCTGCCTGACGCGCATAGGCGCTCACTTCGGCCCAGAAGGGCTGTTTGTCGGGCGGCAGGCTGAGGAAGACGAGTTTCATCCGCCCCATCACGCGCGGTTCCCCCGCGTTCTCCCGGGCGAAGGCCCGGTTCTGTTCGTCCGTCCGGCGTGCCCGGTCGCCGTGCTTGCCTATCAGGACGTCCGGCCGGCCCTCCATCAGGGCTCCGACTGCGCCGGCCAGGTCATAGTGGTCCGCCTTAAGGACGGTCAGGACCAGGCGGAGCTGCGCGCCCCAGTCCTCTTCCTCTTCCTTGCTCAACCGGCCCTCGGCGAAGCGGACCAGGGAGTCCTCGTATTGGTGCCCCGCCCCGAAGCACGCATCGCGCACCATCGCGGCCACTGAAGCGGCCGTCTCGGAGACCATCAGGTTCCCCTCGCCGACGATGTGCCCGACGGCGCGGCGGTCCTCCGGCTCCCACGAACGGGCGCTATACCAGCGAACCGGACCAAGGAATCCGCGCAGCGCGTCCATCAGACGCGGGCGGACGAGCCGGCCGTCCCAGTCGCTGTGGACCACCACCAGCCCGCAGAGCACCAGGTCGTAGCTGCGCGGCAGCTTCTCCTGCACGCCGGGCCCAAAGAACTCCAGCAGGCCCTGCGAGTCGAAGACCAGGGCCTCGGCCTGCCCCTCGGCCGCCCGCCCCACCAGCGCGCCGGCCACCACCGCCTCCACCTCCGGCTCCGACACGATCACTGTGAACCTATCGGCCATCTGTGCTGCCCTTTGAGGATGAGTCCCGGCCCGCGACCGGCGGGTGCAAGAAGCCGCATTGTAGCCTATGCCCGCCGATTCTTTCAAACGTCGCGGCGGACCCGAGGTGGCCGGTGGACTGCTGAGAAGAGGGCCCGGCATCCCGGATGCCTGCCCCCCCACCCCTGCTTTCGCTCTCGCACTCGCACTCGCTCTCGCACTCGCACTCGCTCTCGCACTCGCTCTCGCTCTCGAACGCCAGACCTACGCAGTGGTGCCGACAATCGATCAGAGGCCGGCCCGCCCGTCACGCAGGGTCCCTGCGCCGGGCCGCGAAATCGTGCACGGCGGCCTCCTGCGAAGGCGTCTCGATCGAGCCGCCCCGCCACGACCGTATGAAGGCGACGGCCTTCCGGGGTTCCATCCCGCCGTGCACCAGATAACAGGCGACCATCGTGCCCGTGCGCCCCAGGCCGGCCACGCAGTGGACGGCGACCGCCCTGCCCTCCGCGATGTTCTCGTCGCAGAACTTCACGAACTGATCCACCTGCCCCGGCTGCGGAGGCCGGAAGTCCGGCACGGGCAACTGGAGGTAGGCCAGCCCGCCCTCCTTCAGGAGCTGAGCCGGCCAGTCCCGGTTCGTCAGGTTCACCAGCGCACCTACGCCCCGCGCGGCCAGTTCCTCCAGATCCTCCCCGGAGCGATCGGGCATGGCCATCGCCGCCAGCTTGCCCTCTATGACCCAACTGAACCCGTAGAGGCTCATCCGCCGCTCCCGCAGCCGGGGTAGAGCGAGCGAAGCAGCCTCTCCAACTCCTCCAGCGGGAGTCCCATCACCGCCGTCAGGCTGCCCTCGAGGTGCTCCACGTTGGGGTCATCCGGCTGGAGGGCGTAGGCGCCGGCCCGCCCCAGGGCGTCCGCGCAGGCCAGGTATTGCTCGATCTGCGGGCGCGACATCTTGCGCATCCTGACCTCGCTCTCCACACAGGCGGAGCGTTCCCTGCCGTCGGGCGCGACGACGAACAGCGCCGTCAGAACCCTGTGAACGCTGCGGGTGAGCATCTTCAGGATTCGGACGGCATCATCGTGGTCGGCGGGCTTGCCGATCACTTCGCCCTGACACGCCACCAGGGTGTCGGCGGCAATCACCAGGGCGTCGGGCCGCGTTCGCGCGACCTGCCGGGCCTTTGCCTCGGCCAGCTTCAGGACAAGAGAACGCGGCTCATCGGCCCGCAGCGCCCCCTCGTCAATCGCCGGGCCGACGACCTCGAACTGCGCAACCAGGCCTGCCAGCAGTTCGCGACGCGTCGGTGATAAACTGGCCAGAACGATG
>JAUVVP010000200.1 GCA_030604585.1 Planctomycetota bacterium
CGCGGTTGTGCAGCCGTCCCGTCAGGACGCCATCCTCTATCAGCGGCGTCGGCGAGCCCGGCACGCCCTCGCTGTCGAACGCGATGAAGCCCGCCTCGCCCTCCAGCGAACCGTCGTCGGTGATGTTCAGGAAATCGGGCCCGAAGCGGCGGCCGATCTCCATGATCTCCTGCAGGCGCGGGTTCTCGTAGAGGAAGTCCGACTCGCTCAGGTGGCCGAACGCCTCGTGGACGAAGAGGCCGCACAGCTTCGGGTCCGCGATGACGGTGTAGGTGCCGGCCTCGACGGGCCTGGCCTCCAGCGACTCCAGTGCGCGCCGGACGGCGTTCTCGCAGTCCTCGTCCATGGCGGTGACTTTGTCGAAACCGCGCAGGTCGCCGTTGACCTCGAAGGCCCGCTGGATGTTGGCGCCGTCCACCGCGATGGCGCCGACCATGGCCCCGCAGAAGATGTACTCCTGCTCGATGTAGCTGCCCTCGGAGTTGGCGAAGTAGCTGCTCCCGCGGCTGTCCCGGTATATCACCATGCTGGTCTGGATGCGCTCGTTGCCCAGGATGATCTGGTTGTAGCGATGGCACATCTGCTGCTTGTCGGCCAGCGGCACGTCGGCGGGGTCGGTGGCGACGCTGGTGCGGTAGACCTGCTCGAAGGTGCCGACCGGGGCGAGGCCGAACTTCTTGCCGCCCACCAGCTCGGCCTGTTCGACCGCCTGCCGGGCGTACTTCTCCAGCGCGTCCAGGTCGTTGAAGGTGGCGAAGCCCCATCCGCCGTTCTTCAACACGCGCACGCATCCGCCGCGTCCGGTCCGCTCGCCGATGTCCTCCAGTTCCTTGCCGGCGTAATGGACGTTGGTCGAGGTGCCCTCGTGGATGCGCACCTCGGCGTAGTCGGCCGGCAGGTTCTGACACAGCTCAAGCAGCTTCTCTTTCATCTCCTCCCGCCTGTCAAAGCGCCATTCACCACAACGGGACGACGAGCACAACGAGTTGGACAGTGATCGGCACAAGGTGACAGGCAATCTGCCCGCTCAGGGCAAATGGCGCCGAGCAGTGTTCGCTCTCGCGCCGCCTCCCCTCTTCCCATGTGCTGTCGTGTTCGTCGTGTCGTCGTGGTTCTGAATGGGTTCCTGCCCGGACATTCTGGCCCAATGGGCACGCCAATACAAGTGAAGCACGATGGGGCGGGTCATCCGTTCAGGTACTTGGCGTACACTTGCGGGCGGCGGTAGGCCCAGCCCATCCAGCCGAGGGGATTGTTGTGGAACTTCTGCGGCACGGCGCCCACGGGTACGTCGAGCACCTCGACGCCGGCCTCGGCGCCCATCTGGTGCAGCAGCTCGCCGCCGGGGCCGACGGCGAAGCTGCCGCCGTTGAAGCGACCCGTGTGATTGACCACGACGATGAAGACCTCGTTCTCGGCCGCCCGGCAGCGCGTGATCATCTCGTTGTCGGCGTGGCTGCGGCAGGCGGCGGCATCGTCCGTGTCGCAGGCCTGGGGGCAGGCGACTAACTGGGCGCCGAGGGCGCGCAGGCAGCGGACGGTCTCCGTCACCTCGCGGTCGAAGCAGATCATCGTCGCGAGGCGGAACGTCTGCTCGCCGTAGGTCCGGTCTACCGTGGCGAACCGGTCCCCTGGCGTGAACCAGCCCCGGCGGGTGACGTCTTCAAAGTCCCGGCAGTGGACCTTGCGGTAGATGGCCACTATCTGGCCGTCGCGCGATATCAGCGCGGCCGAGTTGTGCACCAGGTCGCCGTTGCGCTCGGCGAAGCCGAAGACGACGTCCATGCCCAGTTCGGCGACCTTCGCGCGGACGCGCTGCATGTTGGGCGAGTCCGGCGTCTCGGCGACGTCCAGCACGCGGGGGCTCTGCTCGGTCTCGAAGCCGTAGCCGTGCAGGACGCATTCCGGCGTGATGGCCAATTGCGCGCCCCTGGCCGCCGCCTCGTCGAGCGCCTCAAGGGCCCGGCCGAGATTGGCCTCGACGGCCCATTCTTCCGTGTAAACCTGGCACAGGCCCACCTTCAGCGACGGCGGGTTGCCTTCGTAAATGTCCGGCGTTTCCTTCGGCATCTTTTGTCCTCGGCGGCTCAGTAGTTTCGCTCGCGCTCGCTCTCGCTCTCGCTCTCGGTTCTCAGGTATGCGCTCCAGGCTGGAAAGGCCCTCGGGCTGCGCCGCAAAATCCTGGGCCAGGCACCCCGCCTTTGCGGGGATGCCAGTCCCGGTTTTGCTTCAGTCCCACTCGTTCTCGCTCTCGCTCTCGCGCTCGCGCTCGGTTCTCAGGTACGCCCTCCAGGCTCGAAAGGCCCTTGGCTTGCGCCGCAAAATCCTGGGCCAGGCACCCCGCCTTCGCGGGGATGCCAGTCCCGGTTTTGCTTCGGTCGTGCTCGTTCTCGCTCTCGCTTCTCAGGTATGCGCTCCAGGCTGGAAAGGCCCTCGGGCTGCGCCGCAAAACTCTGGGACAGGCACCCCGCCTTCGCGGGGATGCCAGTCCCGGTTTTGCTTCGGTCCCGCTCGTTCTCGCTCTCAGCCGCACGGAGCGGTCCGTCGCTTCCGAGCGTTCTATTTGAACTCGGGCAACATGTCCGCTTGCAGCCGGCACATCTCGTCCACCATGGCGATGGCGCCACGGTAGGAGTCCACGGTCGGGTCGAGCAGCACGGCCTGGATCAGCTTGTCCTTGGACTGTTCGGCGAACGCCTCGACGATCAGCTTGTGGATGCTGCCCTGCACGCGCAGCAGGGCGGCGATGGCCTCGGGCAGCGGTTCGAGCTGGCATGCGCGCAGGCCGTCGGCGTCCGCCACGCCCGGCACCTCGACCACCATGTCGTCCGGCAGGTTGGGGATCGCGCCGCGGTTGGGCACGTTGATCGCATCCAGCTCGCGTGCAGCGCCGCAGGAGAGCGCCTCGATGATCGGCACGGCCAGCTCGCTGGACTGCTGGAGCGGCGCATCCTTCAGGTCGGGGGCCTCGTGCTCCTCCGGGCGCCATGGGCGGTCCGTCGGGTTGCCGGTCAGCGAGTAGACGAACTCCGGAACGATGCCGGTCTCCCACGGCTCGCCGTCGGCCGGGTCGTAGAAATACTGGAGCTCGTCGGCGATGAACTCGTTGGCCCAGCGGATGTACTCGCCGTAATGGTTGACGGCGGGCGAGGGCCAGAGGCCGAACCGCCTGAGCAGCACGCGCGCCATGCCGATCTCGTGCCAGTCGGAGAGCCAGTCGCCCTTCCGCTCCGCCCGGCGCAGGTGCGGGTAGAGGTCTTCGCCGGTGCGCCGGTCCCTGATCTGCTCGAACCAGGTGAAGTGGTTGATGCCGCACGCCACGGTTTCCAGGTCCTCCTGGGGCATGTCGAGCATGCGGGCGATCTGCTCCTGCCCCATGAAGATGCCGTGGCAAAGGCCGGCCGTTTCGACGGACGTCAGCCGCGTGACCGCCTCGCAGAGCTTGCTTTCGGGATTGGTGAAGTTCAGCAGCCGCGCCTGCGGGCAGGCCTCTTCCATGGTGTGCGCTATCTCTACCATCGGCCCCATGTTGCGCAGCGCGTGGAAGATGCCGCCGACGCCGCCGTTCTCCCCGTAGACCTGCCGGCAGCCGTACTTGCGCGGGACGTGGAAGTCCTGCGCCCAGTAGAAGAAGCGGTCCACTTCGATGGCGGTGATGACGAAATCGGCCCCGTCGAGCGCAGCTCGCAGGTCGGTTGTGGCGCTGATCTGCGCATCGTGGCCGAGCTGTTCTTTCGCCCAGCGGGCGTATTCGAGGGAGTCATCCAGGTGCTCCTGGACGATGTCCATGAGCACGAGTTGCACCGCGCACTCCTTGAGCGGCTCGCTGAGAAGCACGTCGCGCACGCTGCCCGGCCCGAAGCTGCGACTGCCGGCCCCCACCAGCACGATCTTCACATCTTTCACCGCACGTTCCTCCCGTCCAACCGAAAAGCAAACAGGATAATCAGGATAGACAGGATACACAAGGGAGCTTTGCCGGCGAGTGCTTTATCCTGTATATCCTGTGTATCCTTGTTAAGTCTGTCGTTTTCCAGGTCTTGCCGTGAGGGCGGAGACGCACTTCTCGTAGAACCCGGCCTCCGCCTCGAGCCCGTGCTCGGCGCAGAACGCGGCCAGCTTCCCGTAACGTTCCAGGGGGCCGGCGGCCGTGGCCCAGCAGACCTTGGCCATACACTCCGGACAGAGGGCGAGCGGACGGCGGTCTGACTCCTGTCGGCTGTTGCTGCCGCACATGCCGCACTCGTACGCCGTGCAGTGCAGCATGGAGAACATGTGGGCGATCTCGTGCGCGCCCGTCTTCATCGTGCGCAGCAGGCAGAGCCGGAAGTCCTCTTCCGACCGGTCCGGATCGCCGTTGCGGTAGACGGACCAGACGCCGACGCGCTCCCGCAGCGACGCCTGCCCGAAGACGAAGTTCCAGCCCCGGCCCGGCCACAAGTCGGTGGCCGTGAAGGCTATGTAGGCCGCGGCGTCGTCGGGCCGCCTCGGCTCCAGCACCTCTTGGAGCACGTAGGACGTGAGCATCTGCTCCATCCCCCAGGAGGGGTGCCGGCGGCGCGCCTCGGCGGGCACAAGGGACGAGGGCAGGTCTTCCTTGACCTCCACCGGCAGGGCGAAGTAGAGCCCGATGAACTCCGCCGTCAGCTCCACCACCTTGCGCTGGCCGTCGGTGAACTCGCCCAGCGGTTGGACGTAGATGACGCGGCGCTCCTCGCACGGGGTGACCGGCTTGGACTGGACGTATTCCGAGAACGTCTGGCCGGGCCCGCCGAGTTTCCGGTGAAGGGGCCGCAGCTTCTGGATGACCTCGGTCAGTTCCGTCACCCGTCCCGGCTCCTCTTTCGAGACGCAGGTGTGAGTCGCCAGGCAACAGGCCAAGAGCAGGATAATGGAGGACCGCCCGGCTGTCATCCCAAAGCTCCCGTCCGGACCGGAGGTCGGGGCGTACCCGACCCGCCCCACAGCAGGGCATTATACTCCACGGGCTGCGGGATTCGACCTGCTGCCCCGACCTCTGCCCACAAGGGCCAACGGCGTGGCCTGGCCGAAGGGCAGGGGAGCCTTGCGGGCCGGCGGCGGATGGGTTGGGATTCTGGGCCGTAAGGTACCGGACTCGTTGGCTCTTCGTGCGGTTCTTGTCCTGGCTGAGGGCTACACCATGAGAAACTTGCGCCTCGCCTGTTTGCTGTTGATGGTGTCGGTGGCCGTTGGCTGCCGGTGCCCGCTGGCGGCACTCCTTGCGCCTTCCGACACGTTCGTTATCGAGCAAGAG
>JAUVVP010000396.1 GCA_030604585.1 Planctomycetota bacterium
CCTGCGCAACCGCGTGCAGTCCACCGGGCTGATGTTCGGCGAGGGCGTCCTGGAGGTCCTGCCCGACGGGTTCGGCTTCCTGCGGAGCCCGGACTACAACTACCTGCCCGGACCGGACGACATCTACGTCTCGCCCAGCCAGATACGGCGGTTCGCGCTGCGCACGGGTAACCTGATCACCGGGCAGATCCGCCCACCCAAGGAGAAAGAACACTACTTCGCGCTGCTGAAGGTCGAGGCGGTCAACTACGAGAGCCCCGAAGCCGCCATGAGCCTGGCCGTCTTCGAAGACCTCACTCCGTTGCACCCGAGCGAACGCCTCATGCTGGAGCGCGAGCCCGAAGAGTTGGACATGCGCCTGGTGGACCTGGTGACCCCCGTCGGCAAGGGGCAGCGGGGGCTGATCGTCGCCGCTCCCCGCACCGGCAAGACCATCCTGCTGCAGAAGATGGGCAACTCGGTGGCCCGGAACCATCCGGACGCCGAACTGATCATCCTGCTGATTGACGAGCGACCCGAGGAAGTGACCGAGATGCGACGCACCGTGCCGGCGGCGGAGGTCATAAGCTCAACGTTCGACGAACCGGCCAGCCGGCACATCCAGGTCGCCAACATGGTGATAGAGAAGGCGCGCCGGCAGGTCGAGTACGGCAGGGACGTGGTCATCCTTCTGGACAGCATCACGCGCCTGGCGCGCGCCCACAACGCCGAGGTGCCCCACAGCGGCCGGATCATGAGCGGCGGCGTGGAAGCCAGCGCCCTGCAAAAGCCGAAGAAGTTCTTCGGCAGCGCCCGCAACATCGAGGAGGGCGGCAGCCTCACCATCATCGCTACCGCCCTGATAAAGACCGGCAGCCGCATGGACGAGGTCATCTACGAGGAGTTCAAGGCCACCGGCAACATGGAACTGCACCTGGACCGCAACCTGGCCGACCGCAGGATCTGGCCCGCCGTTGACATCACACTGAGCGGCACCCGCAAGGAAGAGCTGCTGCTGGACCCCGAGGAACTCAAGCGCATCCGCATCCTGCACAGGATGCTCCACGAGATGAACCCCATTGACGGCGTCGAGCTGCTCAGGAACAGGCTGGCCAAGGCGCAGAACAACGCCGAGTTCCTCATGAGCATCAACGTCGACCAGCGATAAGGCGCCCGGCCCGACAACGCGGCACAGGCCGACCATGCCCGAGTCTCCCACCCGCAAGAGCAAGGTGTTCGGCGGCCTGCTCGGCGCAGCCATTGGCGACGCGCTCGGCCTGCCCTTCGAAGGCGCCCTCAGACCGTGGCTGGACGAGGAACCGGTGAAGGGAATGAGCGGCGGCGGGCCGCACGGCCAGCCGGCCGGCACCTGGTCCGATGACTCCTCCCTTCTCCTCTGCCTGGCCGAGAGCCTCTGCTCGGGCTACGACCCGGACGAGATCGGCGCCAGGTTCCTGGCCTGGTGGCGTGAGGGCCTCTGGACGCCCCACGGCCGCGCCTTCGGCTTCGGCCACACCGTAGCGGCCGCGATGCACAAGATGATGGTCGGCTTCCCCGCCCTAAAGGCCGGCCAGGACGGCGAAGGGGCCAACGCCAACGGGTCCCTGATGCGCACCCTCCCCCTGGCCCTCTACTTCGCCGGCGACCGGCGCCGGATGCTCAAGGCCGCCCACCAGGTGTCCTCGATCTCCCACGCCCATCCCCGCGCCATGATGTGCTGCGGCATCTACTGCCTGGTCGCCTCCCGCCTGCTAAAAGGCGCGGACAAGAGGGAGGCGGTCGAAGAGGCCATCCGAGTGGCGGACGACTACTACCGGGGCCCTCCCTGGCAGCAGGAGCGCCAGCACCTGGCGGGCATCCTCTCGTGCGAGGCCCTGGACCTGGACCGGTTCCAGGTCAGGTCCGGCGCTTACGTGGTGGAGACGCTCGAGGCGGCGCTCTGGTGCCTTGTCCGCGGCAGGTCCTTCAGACACGCCCTGCTCATCGCCGTCAACCTCGGCGGAGACACGGACACCGTCGGCTGCGTCACGGGCGGGCTGGCCGGAGTCCACTACGGCCGCGAGGCGATACCCGAGGAGTGGCTGGAAGCCCTGGCCCGCAAGGAAGACGTGCTCGAGCTGTGTGCCCGCTTCTGGGAGGCCATCCATCGCCGGCGGGCAAGGTGAATAAGGGGTCAGACCGCTTTCCCCGCAATTCAGCGATGCCAGTTCCGGCTGAGGTAGTCGAAGTAGAACAGGCCGTTCTCGACCGGCACGTTGTCCGGAATCTGATTGCCGACGGCGAACATGAAGCCCGGGCAGTCGGCGGCCAGCTCCAGGGTGGCGTCCACCTCGGCCCTGATCTGATCCTTCGTGCCGAAGGTGAGCGTCCGGCAGTCCACCTTGCTGCCGATGATGACGTGCGTCTTGCCGAACTTCTCGACGACCGTCTCCAGGGGTACCATCGGCTCGAAGCAGAACCCGTCGGCCCCCGCCTCGGCGATGTCGTCCAGAAACTCGGTGTAGTCGCCGTCCGCGGTAAAGAGCACCACCTTGCCCGCGTCCTTCAGCACGCGCCACAGCTCCCTGTAGCGCGGGAAGATGGCGCGGCGGTAGAAGTCCGGATGCATGAAGGCCCCCTCACTCCAGACCATGTCGTCGTGGCACATGAAGACCTCGATGGAAGTCTCGGCCCATGCCCTGTAGTGGTGGAGGCTGAGCTGGAACATGCCCTCCAGGACCCTGTCGAACCTGTCCCGGTCAGCGGCGGCCGTCAGCAGCATCTCCCAGCCGAAGGCCTGGATGGCCCCCGAGACGACCGTCTTGTAGTAGCCGCCGGGGACCACCTGTTCGGGGTTGGCCGCCTGAGCGTCCCGGTAACACCCATCGTAGTACCGGACCAGTTCGTCGAAGTCGGGCAGGCCATATTCCTCGACCGCGTCGAACTGCCAGACCTCTTCGACCGTCTTGAACGGGCAGGGCTGGGGGTCGCGCTTGTCCCGCCCGCCCGCCATGAACTCGGCGTGGCCCATGTCCGTGACGCGGCCGCGCTGCTCCCAGGGCACCGGCCCGTCGTTGGTAGACCAGATGAAGTCCATCTGCCAGGCGTCTCTGAAGAGCTGCCACGCACGGTCGTCCTGAAGGGGCTCAAGCCCCGTCACCGCGCGCACGAGGGCATCGCTCCCGCAGTATTCCGTGTGCGCGATTCGCTCGGTCGGCCTCAGCCGGATGGTGTCCATGCCAACCCGGTAGCTC
>JAUVVP010000012.1 GCA_030604585.1 Planctomycetota bacterium
CACGCGGCGGCCACGGACGCGGCCAGGTTGGACGCTGAGATACTGTTCCACCTGTTCCAGAATGAGCAGGACGCCAGCCAGGGCGCCGCGCATTACGGTGAGCTGCTGCGGCGCTATCCCTCGAGCCCGTGGACCGTCCGGGCGGCACGGCTGAAACTCGACCTGCGGCGGGCTGAAGGCGACCATTACTACGACGCCCGAACGGCCCGAAGCGAACTGAAGAAGGCGCAGAAGCTGGCCGACGAGTCCGACTTCACCGGCGCGATGGGTACCCTGGAGGGGGTGATCCGTCACGCGCAGGCGGAGTCTCGCGAGGCCGCCGAGGCGCTGGCGAAGCTGCCGGCCGTGCTCTACGAATCCGCCCTGTTCGCCTACGGGAAGGGCTCGCTTGAGGGCTGTGAGGCGGACCTGGCGGACCTGGCGGCGCAGTTCCCCCACACGGATTGGCAGCAGAAGGGCAAGAGGACCCTCGACAGGATAGCCGACCCGCCGGAGGGGATGGTCTACGTCCCCGAAGGGCCCTTCCGCATGGGCACGGACCTGGCGGACATAGTCTCCCTGGTGCGCACGCAGCGGGCGAGCGCCCTGGAAGGGGACATCAGCACCTTCGTCGAGGTGTCCGGGCTGGCGAACGAAACCCCCAGCCACATCGTCTCCACCGGGGCCTTGCACATCGACGTGACCGAGGTCACCAACGAGCAATACAAGAAGTTCATTGACGAGACCGGCAGGCGCCCTCCGGCGCACTGGGAGGGCGGGACATATCCGACTGACGACGGAAAGCTGCCCGTCGTGAACGTCACGCTCGCCGATGCGACCGCCTATGCGCAGTGGCGCGGCGGCAGGCTGCCGACCGAGGCCGAGTGGGAGAAAGCCGCGCGGGGGGTGGACGGCCGCAGGTTCCCCTGGGGCCCTACGTTCAGCAAAGACTACTGCCACCACATGCGCCCGCAAAGCGCGGGGGCCGTGCCGGTCGGCTCCTTCCCCACCCGGGGCAGTCCCTACGGCTGTCTGGACATGATAGGCAACGTGCGCGAGTGGACCAGCACAACGCTGGCCCCCTACCCCGGCAGCGAATGGAAGGGAGCCGGCGAGTCGGAGGTGCGGGTTGTGGCCCGCGGAGGCGCATGGGTCCAGGAGGAACTGGTGCCGATCCCCAGCCGCTGCGCGAGCCGCTATCCGCTCGACCCCGCCCAACTGGACGAGACGACCGCTAAGGCGACCGGTTTCCGCTGCGTGGTGGACGTTCGCGAACCCGAGCCCGGGCCGGCCGGCGTAGCGCCGTGAAGGTAGGCCGGCCCTGCTGGAAGCCCTCTGAAGCATGCAGCCCCGTCCCACAGAGCTGCTCTCTGCGCTCGAAGTCCAGTGTCAAGGACGGGTTACGCTGTATGTGAACCCGAAGCATCCCTCTGAGGTGGACCGGGACGAGCTGCTGCGGCTGCCCGTCATACTGCGCCGCCTGCCGGGCCAGAGCTCGCGCCAGGCCGGGCGGACCACCTCCTGGCTTTGGCGCCCCGCCTGGGATGATAGACCCGGGCTGATGGTGCGGCAGTACGCCCACGGCGGCGCACTGGGCCGGCTGTTCGGCGCGGCCTTCCTGGGCAGGGCACGGATGCTGAAGGAGTTCTGGATATCGGACTATGCCGCCTCCCGTGGGGTGCCGACAAGCGTGCCGGTGGCGCTCAGGGTGGAGCGAATTGCCGGGCCGTTCATCAGAGCGCACTTCGTGAGCGCCCTCATCCCCGAGGCGCAGGACCTGCTGCGTTTCCTCGAGTCGGCCCCTGCCGACGCCGAACCGGCGCCCGGACGCCGCCGGCTGGCCGCCGCAATTGCCGACGCCATTGCACGGATGCACGACGCCGGCATCGTCCATGCGGACCTCAACCTGAAGAACGTGCTCGTCCGCCACACGTCGGAGGAGCCCGAGGCCTTCATCATAGACTTCGACAAGGCCAGGTGGATGGCCGCCGTTCCGCTCTCAAAGCGCATGGCCAACCTGGTGCGCCTGGACCGCTCAATGGTGAAGTGGGCCGCATCGCGGCGCACGGTGGACTTGACGGACCGCCTCCGAGTACTGCACAGTTACCTGAGGCGCTACCCGCAATGGCGGGACCAATGGGCGCGCATCGCACGGAAGTACGGCGGGCGGCATCTGCGGCACAGCTTCTCCCGGGAGCCCGACTCAGATCGAGCGCAGGAGGAATGAGCGATGGAGAAGGTCAATGCGAACGAGCTGGAGTATCGCAACACGACGAGCGGGCCGAAGTACCTCTTTCGCGGCCCGCGTGTTGACTGGGGGCTGATACGCTTCCTGCCCGGGGAGGAACTGGGCGCCCATCTGCACAAACAGGTCGAGGAGACGTTCTATTTCGAGAGCGGCACGGGCGTAATAGTTGTGGACGACCTGGAGTATGACATCGCGCCCGGGGACGCCTTCCGGCTGGAGCCGGGGGAGGTCCACAACGTCATCAACACTGGCCAGGAGCCCCTCGACGGCGTCTTCATCAAGCACATCTACCGCCCCGAAGACAAGGTCAGCGTGGAGGAGTAGCCCTCCAGTGCGCCTGGGGCCGGCATGTGTTGCAATGCCCGTTTGGCGAGGGCTATAATGCCCGCGTGGCCCCTTTGAGGCCGTCCCAGGGATAGTCCGGGCATGCCGATGGACCATCTGGAAGAAGCTCGCGGGATAATCCGGCTGGAGGTCGCGGCCCTCAAGGCCATGCAGGAGCGCCTCGGCCCCGATTTCAACCGCGCTGTCGAGCTGATCTACAACTGCAAGGGCCGCGTGGTCGTGACCGGCGTGGGGAAGGCCGGCCTGGTCGGCCAGAAGGTCTCCGCCACCCTGGCCAGCACGGGCACGCCCTCCCACTGGATGCACGCCGTCGAGGCGCGCCACGGAGACCTGGGCCGGGTCCGCCCGGACGACGTGGTGCTGGCCCTCAGCAACAGCGGCGAAACCGAGGTCGCCCAGCTCCTGCCGGCCCTCAAAAAGCTGAACGTTCCCATTATCGCCATCACCGGGGACCCGAAGTCCACGCTGGCCCGTTACGCGGATGCGGTGCTCGACATCGGGGAGGTAGAGGAGGCCTGCCCGCTCGGCCTGGCGCCCTCCTCCAGCACCACGGCCATGGTCGTTATGGGCGACGCCCTGGCCCTCACCGTTTTCCGGATGCGGAAGTGGCAGCCCGAGGACTACGCCTTCTACCACCCGGGCGGCGAGTTGGGCCGCAGGCTGATGAAGGTCAAGGAAGTGATGCGCAAGGGGGCCAGGAACCCGGTCGCCGCCGCCGACGTTACGTTGCGCCAGGCGCTGGCAGTGATGAGCGGCGAGGGAAGTCCCGGCGCCGTGAGCCTGGTGGATGAGGATGGCAGGCTGGTGGGCTTCTTCACTGACGGCGACCTGCGCAGGCTGATGCGGGATGGCGACGCCGAGGCCCTGGACAGGCCGGTCAGTGACGTGATGACGCGCGACCCCAGGGCCATCATCACCGCCGAGAGCCTTGTCGCCGAGGCCTATCGCCTGCTGCGCGATTTCCGCATTGACCAGGTGCCCGTCGTGGATGAAGGCGGCAGGCCGGTGGGCATCCTCGACGTGCAGGACTGGCTGGACGTCGAACGGGGAGCAGATATGCCTCAAGACCCCACCGGGTGAGGCGCGCAGCAGCACGAGCACGGGAACAAAGGAAGGTGAGGGGCGACAGTGTGCGCAGACGCCGTCCAGAAGGCCCGCAAGGTGCGCATGGTCATCATGGACGTGGACGGCGTCCTGACCGACGGCCGGGCCTTCTACGGTGATGCCGGCTTTCAGGGGGTCTTCTTCAGCGTTCACGACGGCACCGGCGTCAAGTACCTGCACAGAAGCGGCATCCGGACGGCCATCATCAGCGGGCGGGGCGTCGAGGCGGTACGCGCACGCGCCGGCACCCTGGGCATCGAGGAGGTGGTCCAGGGGGCCAAGGTCAAGCTGGACGCCTACGAGCAGATACGCGGACGGGCGGGCCTGGCGGACGACGAGATGGCCTACATGGGCGACGACCTGCCGGACATCCCCGTGATGCGGCGCGTTGGGCTGGCCGTGGCCGTGCCGAACGCCGTCCCGGAGGTGATCGAGCTGGCCGACATGGTCACCGAGAGGCGCGGCGGCGACGGCGCCGTGCGCGAGCTGGCGGAGTTCATCCTGAAGGCCCAGGGCAAGTGGGAGAAGATACTGGAGCGATACCGCCGGTAGGCATTACTTCGGACATATGGAGGACCGATGGCGGAGAAGGGACTGGACGTTGACCTCAAGGGCGAGGTCATCGCGATAACCGGCGGCGGCGGCGTGCTCTGCGGGACGATGGCCAGGGCGCTGGCCGCGCGAGGGGCGGCCGTGGCCATCATGGACATCTCGGAGGCGGCCGCACGGGCCGTCACTGACGACATCGAAGGCAACGCCGGCAGAGCCCTCCCCCTTCCCTGCAGCGTGCTGGAGAAAGAACAGCTCCGGCAGGCGGCCGAAGAGATCGAATCGCAACTGGGCGTGCTGACCGTCCTGATCAACGGCGCCGGCGGCAACAAGGCGGAGGCCACCACCACCCCTGAACGCTCGTTCTTCGACCTGCCGAAAGAAGCCGTCCAGTGGGTGTTCGACCTGAACTTCATCGGCACGTTCCTGGCCTGTCAGGTCTTCGGCCGGGCTATGGCGGACCGGGGCAGCGGCAACATCGTCAACATCTCCAGCATGAACGCCTTCTGCCCGTTGACCAGGATTCCGGCCTACTCGGCGGCCAAGGGCGCCGTGAGCAACTTCACGCAGTGGCTCGCCGTGCACATGAACCAGCACTACGGGCCCGCCATCCGCGTCAACGCCATCGCCCCCGGCTTCTTCCTGACCGAACAGAACAGGTTCCTGCTGACCGACCAGCAGACCGGAGAGCTGACCCCACGCGGCAGGACGATTATCGAGCACACGCCGATGGCCCGGTTCGGCAGACCCGAGGATCTGCTCGGGACGCTCCTGTGGCTGTTGAGCGACTCCTCGAGTTTCGTCAGCGGCGTGGTCGTCCCCGTGGACGGCGGTTTCAGCGCCTTCAGCGGAGTCTGAGCCGCCCTCCGTGCCGACAGGAAAAGGAACCGACGATGGACGTCGAGAAGGTCAGCGAGTGGATAGGCAAGCATCAGGAAGAGATGGTCGAACTCCAGGCCGAGCTGACGTCACGCCCCGCCCTGGCGCCTGAGAACGGCGGCACGGGCGAGTGGGAGAAGGCCCGGTTCCTGGAGGACTACGTGCGCTGCCACGGCTTGGAGGAGGTCGAGCATTACGACTGCCCCGACGACCGCACCAGCGAGGGCACGCGTCCCAACATCGTCGTCACCGTGCCGGGCCGCGCCGATAAGCCCTGCATCTGGGTGCTCACCCACCTGGACGTGGTCCCTCCCGGCGAAAGGGCCCCGGACGGCTCGTGGAAGGGCTGGGACTCCGACCCGTTCAAGGTCCGGCGCGTCGGAGACGTGATCATCGGCCGGGGCGTCTCGGACAACCAGCAGTCCATCGTCAGCTCACTCTTCGCCGCTCGAGCGTTGGTGGCCAACAAGGTCCAGCCGCCCCACCCCGTCAGGCTCCTGTTCGTGGCGGACGAGGAGACGGGCAGCAAGTACGGCCTGCTGCACCTGCTGGGTCGGCACGGGGACATGTTCTCCCACGAGGACGTCATCATCGTGCCGGACGCCGGCGACGAGGACGGCTCGATGATAGAGGTGGCCGAGAAATCCGTCCTGTGGCTGGAGTTCCGCATCAAGGGCAAGCAGGCCCACGGGTCGCGCCCCGACCTGGGCATCAACACGTTCCGCGCGGCCGCCTGGCTGGTCCACACGCTCGACGAGGGACTGAAGGAACGTTTCGACAAGGTGGACCATCTCTACGACCTCCCCCGCTCCACCTTTGAGCCAACCCTCCACGAGGCCAACGTGCCCAACGTCAACACCATCCCGGGCGAGGATCTCTTCTGCTTCGACTGCCGCGTCCTGCCGTCGTACGGCCTCGACTCCGTGCTGGCCTTCGTGCGGGCCCAGTGCAGGAGCGCGGACGGGACGTACGGGACCACCACTGAGGTATCGATCAGGAACCGGCAGGACGCCCCCCGTCCCACGCCCACGGACGCGACGGTCGTGGAGCTGCTCAAGCCCGCCATCGAAGAGGTCTACGGCGTGACGCCCAGGACCATGGGCATCGGGGGCGGGACGGTTGCCGCGCCGTTCCGGGCGAAGGGCTTCCCGGCGGCGGTCTGGATGACGACCGGGCGAACGGCGCACCAGGTCAACGAGACCTGTGTCATCGCCAACATGGTGGGGGACGCCCGGGTCTTCGCGCGCGTCTACATGAGCGACTTCTGAACTGGGCCCGGACCCGTCCCGGACACTTCACCGCAGCCCCGGTTAGTCCGGCTCCAGTTCGGCGCCCACCACCGTCACGGTGAGGCCCTCCAGCAGGTCGCGCTCGGATATGCGGGCCAGGGCCACGCCCTCCCTGTTCCTGACGGTCAGCACCGGGATGCGCATCCCTTCCCAGTCGGCCAGCGGCAGCAGCGGCACGGTGAGTGTGGCGCGTATCGGGCGCAGCGTCAGCTCGCCGTCCACGCGGTTCAGGCCGAGGCCGGCGGCGCTCAGCGGCAGGCCGAAGACGGTCGTGCCCCGGGGGTAGAAGTTCAGGTTGTTCCCGTCGGTGGTGTCGTAGTAGAGCGAGCCGCGCCAGTTGTAGCCCGTGGCGACCTGGTAGTCCCAGTAGCGCTCCACGTTGTTGAGCAGGTCAACGCCCAGGTAGGCGGCCAGGCAGTCGCGCCACATGTTCTGTGAGAACCAGACGGTCCGGTCCGCCGTGCTCGAGTGGCGGCACCCGTAGGGCGTCATCGTGGCGCGGCAGGCGCTCTCGATGTCCTCGGCGAACCGGTTCATCTTCCAGCGGGGCATCTTGACGCCGCCCAGCAGCAGGTACAGCAGCCCGTTGGCCGTGTAGAGTGAGTAGTCGTCCCAGCCGGCCAGCTCGCCGGGCGGCAGCCCTTCGCCGGTCCAGGGGTCAGTCAGCCCCTCGGTCGTGCGGGTCAGGGTGACGGCGTAGTGGTCCTCCAGCCACGCCTCCTCCTCGATCGTCTTGATGCTCTTGGAGGTGAAGGCGCGCCAGCGTTCGGCCTGGGAATCCTTGGCGCCGCATTTCTGCTCCAGCTCCGCCAGCGCCCACAGGGCCGCCTGGGCCTTGACGGCCAGGTAGACCTGCTCCCGGCCGTACTGGACGGCGGGGCTGGCGTCGTCAATCGTGTTGGACACTCCCCGGTCGGGCACGCCGTTGCCGGTGCTGTCCGCCTGGACGATGAACTCGGCCAGCCGCCGCCCGAGCGGCAGCTTCTTGGCCGCCTTCCCGCTCTGGCCGGTGAAGGACGTCCAGGCCGCCAGCAGGAGCAGGTAGTTGGTGTTCTCCTCGATCTCCATGTGGTGGGGGTATACCTGGCGGCCGACCATGTAGTCGGAGCCCATGTCATGGCAGAGGAACGAGCTGCCCTTGCCGGCCGGACCGAGTGTCTCGGTGCCGTCCACCTCGAAGTCCGCCCACTCGTCCAGCAGCATCTCCAGCAGTTCCGGCCAGAGAGCGAAGTAAAGCAGGGCGTCGTTGTACTCCACGTCAACGGTGGAATGGTAGAAGCAGGAGCCCTCCCAGACGCTGAACCAGTCGCGCCCGTCCTTTCGCGTCGTCCACCAGGTGTCCACCAGGAAGGAATGCAGCGACAGGGCCGCCATGTTCGAGGCCCCGCTGCCGAGGCTCCAGTCCGATACGGCGCGGTCCAGCAGGTCACAGCGCGTCTCGATGCGCTCCCTTTCCTCCTGGGCCCAGGCCACCATCTCGTCGCGGGAGTTGAACAGCTCCAGGTACTTGAACGGCGTCTTCTCCTCGAACACCTCCAGCACGGGTTCGGCCTGCCAGTGGGACCAGATCAGGCTCATGCCGGCCGTTCGGCCTCCCGCCAGGTCAAACGCCTTCCGCATGCCTGTGCTGTCGAGATGGTCGGCATCGGCAGATTCCACCCAGCTCTGGACGTTCACCGAGATGGACGGCCCATCCCAGCCCGCCGCCCGGGGGGCCGGCGACGTGCTCGCGAACGAGTAGGTTAACCCCTTGTCCGACCGCGCGAACTCGACCCCGTCGCCCCGCAGCTCGAAGACCAGCTCTCCCCCTTGGAGCGGCGAATCGCATGTCTCCCACCGGAACTTCCGCAAGCCCCGCACCTGAACGTCCACGTAATGGAACGGCGCCGTCGAGATGCCGACGTTGCGCGGGTAGAACGGCATCCTGATCCGCATTACCAGCTCGATCCAGAGCCCGGGATGCACGGCGCGGTATTCGATGCCCGTCAGCGTGTCGAACTGCTCCAGGAAGGGGAAGTGCTTTGCCTGCCGGGTGAAAGGCAGCGCCCAGACCTCCCCTTCGGGCGTCTTCACGCCGACGGTCAGGTCGAGCGGTCGCTCCCGGAAGTCGCCGTAGGCGTTCTGGTAGACGCAGTTGTCGTGGGGGTCGAGTATCAGGTTGAACCGGCTGCCGAGCGTGGCGGCCGCGTCGGTCATCGGGTGCATGGCTACCCCTCCCGTCCCCTGCGAGGAATGAACTGCTGCCCGTCCCGGGTGGCGTGCAGGACGACTCAGGCCGTCCAATGTACTTGAACGGGCCAAGGATTCAAGCAGAAACCGTTCGAGCCCCTCCGCGCCTGCCCTCGTTCGGCTGCCCACTGGGGGTTTCGGTTGACAATGCAGCGGCTGAGCCTAACATACGGGTCCGTGCAGCCGGCAGCGGCAAAGGCAAGAGCAAGACTGCAGGGAGACTGACATGGCGGACGGCCTGAGGCTGGGCGTGCTTATCAGCGGCGGCGGAAGGTCGCTGCAGAACGTCATTGACCTGTCGGAGGCGGGCCGGCTGAAGGCCCGCGTGGTCAAGGTCGTAAGCAGCCGCAGCAACGCCTACGGGCTGGAAAGGGCCCGCCGGCACGACATCCCCACGGCCGTGGTGCGACGCAAGGACTTCCCCGACAGCGAAGCCTTCAGCGCAGCCATCACGGGGGAACTGGAGGCCGAGGACGTCGAGCTGGTGGCCATGGCCGGCTTCCTGTGCCTCTACCGGATACCCGACCGCTACGCGGGCCGCATAGTGAACATCCACCCGGCCTTGCTGCCCGGCTTCGGCGGCAAGGGGTTCTACGGAGACAGGGTGCACGAGGCGGTGCTGGGCGCAGGCTGCAAGGTGAGCGGCTGCACAGTGCACTTCGCCGACAACGAGTACGACCACGGGCCGATCATCGTCCAGAAGGCGGTCCCGGTAGAGGAAGGGGACGACGCCCACTCGCTGGCCGCCCGCATCTTCGAGAAGGAGAAGGAAGCCTACCCCGAGGCGATCAACCTGTTCGCCGAGAGGCGCCTGCGCATTGTGGAGGGCACCGTCGAGGTATTGCCCGGGCCGCAGGATTGAGCCGCCGGTGCCGCTCCCGCCCTCAGCGCACCTGTCCGTCGCCGATCCGGCCGAAACAGACGAGGGTCAGGTCGTCGCTCTGCGAGGCGGAGCCGGCGTGCTCCCGGATTGCCCTCTGGATGCTCTTCACCACTTCATCGGGCGAGCTGGTCGCCTCCGTGACCGTGTTCGCCAGCCTCTTGTAGCCGAACTGGACCCCATCCTCGTTCATGGCCTCGGTGATGCCGTCGCTGAAGGCGCAGACGACGTCGCCCGGCTCCATGGCGAAGCTGGTCTCGGGGAATTCCGCCTCGCGCGTGATCCCCACGGGAAAGCCCGCGCCCCCTTCGATGCGCTCTATCCTGCCGTCCGCTCTGCGAAGGAGCGGATAGCAGTGCCCCGCGGTAGATAGCCTGAGTGTGTGGCTCTGCCAGTCCAGGAACATCACCAGCACGGTGACGAACATGTCCTCGGCCGAACCGAGGGCCACGTCGTTGAGCTTCGTGAGCAGGTCGCCAGGCTCGGGTTCAGAGCCGGCGAGGAAGCGCACGTTGCTGGCCATCTTGGCCATCAGCAGGGCGGCGGAGATGCCCTTGCCGCTGACGTCGCCCACGACCACGAGCATCTGCTTGTCGGGCAGCTCGACGAAGTCGTAGAAGTCGCCTCCCACCTCCAGCGCCGTCCCGTACCAGTCCTGGAACTCGTAGCCCTCGACCTTTGGAGGCTCCTTGGGCAGGAAGCTGTTCTGGATGCGTCGCGCGTTCCTGAGGTCCTGCTCCAGCCGCTCGCGCCTCAGCAGTTGGGCGTGCAGGCGCGCATTAGCGATCGTCAGGGCCGCCTGGTTGGCGATGCCCGCAAGGAGCGTCAGCCCTTCCTGATTGTAGTTGCTGGCTATGCGCTGGGTGTCCAGCAGGATGAAGCCGAGGATCTGCTGCTGGTACATCAGGGGGGCGCACATGACCGAGCGCATCTCGAAGTCCAGGATGCTCTGACTGGTCGGAAAACGCTCGTCGCTCATAGCGTCCTCGCTCAGGACGGCCTGCTTCTGTTCGAGGACGTATTCCAGGATGGTGCCGCTGATCTGGAGCTTCTCCTCGTCCGGCTGGCCCGGCTTGGCCATCTTGACCGCGCGCGGGGTGAGCTGCCCCGTCTCGGGGTCGCGCAGGATGATGAACCCACGGCCGGTCTCCGGGAACACCTTGAAGAGCCGCTCGAGTATCTTGCTCAGCAGCTCGTCTTCGTCCAGGGCCGCCCCGATGGACTGGAAGATCTCCAGCAGCGTTCTGAGGCGGTAGTTGGTGCTGCTGAGGTCCTCGATGGTCGTGTCGGCCGTCGCCGCCCCCTCGGCGGTGTCGTAGCCCACGTCCACGGCGCTAACGACGGAAGTGCTCGTGGCGTCCTCGCCGATGTGCAGCAGGGTGCGGTCGGCGGCCAAGATGGGGCTCTCCTTTGTCCCCTTGTGGAAGACGAAGACGTTGCTTCCTATGGTGATCTCGTCGCCGTCGCGGAGCTTCTTGGTGGTCACCTGCACGCCGTTGAGCAAGGTGCCGTTGCTGCTGGCCAGGTCCTCGACGATGTGCTCGCCACGGTCGTCGCTCAGCACGCGCGCGTGCCTCTTGGAGACGGTCAGGTCGTCGAGCCGGACGTCCATGTCCAGGCCGCGACCGATGCAGGTGACCTTCTGCAAAGGCACCGTCGTGCCGGCATTCTCACCTTTGGTGATGATCAGGTGTGCCATCAGGCAGAACGAATGCCTCCTGTCGCGAATCCCTTGGCGGCTCAAAGCCCCTCTGAAGGCGGACGCCTCGCCCTGTCCTGATTCTACCAGCGATGCCGGAACTTGCAAGAAGAAACGGCCCGCCTCAGGCGCCCTTATGGCGTCTGCGGCGGCCCCGGGCCCGAGTCAGGGGCCTTCCCCCGCCTGCCCTTACCCGCAAAAGCGTCGTAGATGATCAGGGCAAAGCCCACGCAGATCGCAGCGTCCGCCACGTTGAAAGTGTGCCAGTGGAGGGCCTCTCCCCAGTGGAGATCGATGAAATCCCTCACGCGCCCGAATGCGATCCTGTCCACCAGGTTCCCCACCGCGGCGCCGGTGACCAGTCCAAGGGCGGCGTGCACGATCACCTTGTGCGACTCAGCCGTCAGGAAGAGCACGCCCACAACGGCCAGCGCCACCGCCGCCATCACGATGTAGAACAGCACGCTGGCCGGCCCCAGCCCCAGGACCCCCCTCACGTTGCCCGGGTGGCTGACGATCCGAAGCAGATGGGGTATCAGAACGATGTTCGGGCGGCCCTCGGCCGGATGGTGCCACAGCAGCAGCTTCGTCACCTGGTCCAGCACGAGGGTAGCGACGGCGAACGTCCAGAACAGCTTCCTGTTGCCTTCGACCAGTGTGCGCAAAAGCCTCACCGTATGGCCCTGCGGAGAATCAGGTTATCCGATGGCGCGGTGCAGCCGCTCGGGGACCGTCGGAAGGATCTGAAGAACGCCCGCGCAGCAGAAGGACGACGTCATACTTGCCGGCCCAGGCGCTCTTCTTCCTGTTTGCACCCTATGCAGAGCCGCGCAAACGGCAGCGCCTTGAGCCGCTTGGTGCTGATCTTGGCCGAGCAGCTTTCGCACTGCCCGTAGGTGCCGGCGTCGATCTTCTCCAGCGCCAAGTTTACGTCGCACAGCTCCGCATCGCTGTCTTGCAGGACCCGGATCATCAGGTCCCTGGCGAAGTTGTCCGACCCCCGCTCGGCCATGTGTTCGGCGGGCACGTCGGAGAACTCGTCAACCGTCTCGCCCGCCGTCTTCAGCGCATCGTGTTGCAGGTGGTCTATGTTACTGGCCAGCTTGCGCTTCAGATCCAGAAGCATTCTGCGGAACTGTGCCAGCGCTTTTGCCTTCACCTTGACGGCCGCTCCCGTTCCCCTCTTATAGGCGATATCGCCACGGTACCCGAGCCGGGTGCGCAGCATTGCGTCTGCCGTCCCCGCCGGACGCGAACGCCACTTGGGCCGAACTCCCCAGCCCTGACAGGCCCACTCGGGGGCCACCCC
>JAUVVP010000296.1 GCA_030604585.1 Planctomycetota bacterium
CCTGGGCCTGGCCAGGGAGGTGGCGGCGCTTGTCGGCTCGAAGGCCCGCCGGCCCGATGCCGACCCGACGGAGGACGAGGCCCGGCCGATGGCCGAGGTCGCGGCCGTGGAAGTCGCGGCGCCCGACCTGTGTCCCCATTACACCGCGCGGGTCATCACGGGCGTGCAGGTGGGGCCCTCCCCCGCCTGGATGCAGGCACGCCTGACCGCGTGCGAGATCAGGCCGATCAACAACATCGTGGACGTGACCAACTACGTAATGCTGGAGTGCGGCCAGCCGCTGCACGCCTTCGACCTCTCGCTGATCGGCCGGCGCCGCATCGTCGTGCGGCGCGCTCAGCCCGGAGAGACGCTGACCACCATTGACGGCGCCGAGCACGAACTGACCGGCGAGGAGTGCGTCATTGCCGACCACTTCCGGCCCGTGGCCCTGGCCGGGGTGATGGGCGGCGTCGAGTCGGAGATCCGCGACGCCACAACGGACCTTCTTCTGGAGAGCGCCCGGTTCGAGCCGCGCAGCGTTCGCCGCACCGCGCGGCGTTATGGCCTCAGCAGCGAGTCCTCCTACCGCTTCGAGCGCGGCGTTGACCCCGAGACAACGGACTGGGCCTCGCGCAGGGCCTGTCAACTGATCCTGGAGCTGGCCGGCGGCACGCTGCTGAAAGGTTCGGCCGACATCCGCGCCGACTCGACTGCGATGCCCGAAGTGACGCTGCGGCTCTCCCGGCTGGCGCTGGTGCTCGGGCTGGAGGTGCCGCGCGCGGAGGTCCTCAAGGCCTTCGGCGGCCTGGAGCTGGAAGTCGTCCCGAAGGACGCCAGCGCCATCACCGTGCGCGTGCCGAGCTGGCGCGGCGACCTGGGGCGCGAGATTGACCTGATCGAAGAGGTGGCGCGCATCTACGGCTATGACAAGATCGGCGAGACGACCCAGATGCCCGTGCGTCCCGTGACGCCGTCCTTCGCTGAGATGACGGAACGGAAGGCGCGCCACCTTCTGGCCGCGCAGGGATTCCACGAGGTGATGACGCGCAGCCTGGTGGCGCCCACTCCCCTTCAGCGCGCCCAGCCCTGGTGCGATGACCAGCCGATAGCCGTGCGCAATCCCGTCACCGTGGAGCGCACGCACCTGCGCCTGACCAACATGGCCAACCTGCTGCTGGTCAAGCAGTTAAACCAGGCGCGCGGCACGGCTCGGGTGAGCCTCTTCGAACTCGGCAGGGCCTACCTGCCCCGCCCGGAGGCCGACACGCCGGACGAGAAGCTGTGCCTGAGCCTGCTGACGGATGAGGACGAGGGGCTCCGCGTGCTGAAGGGCGTGCTGGCCAACCTGGCCGACGAGCTGGGCGCCGAGGGCGAGATGGAGGAGTCGCCCGGCGGCCGCGGCCCCTTCGAGGCGGACGAATCGGTGGTGCTGCGGCTGGAGGGGGAGCTGCTCGGCTGCGCGGGCGTCGTGGCGAAGGCCGTGGCCGACGAGCTTGACCTTGCCGGCCGGCCCGCGCTGATGGAGATCGACTTCCGGCGGCTGGCCGGCCGCGGCCGCCTCGACCATCCCTACCGAGCGGTGCCTTCCTATCCGGCCACCAGCCGCGACCTGGCCGTCGTGGTGGACGAAGGGGTGCTCTGGGCCGACATGGAGCGCTGCGTTCGGCGCAGCGCCCCGCCGACGCTGGAGTCGCTGGAGTTCTTCGACGTCTACCGGGGCGAACCGGTCCCGCAGGGCCGCCAGAGCATCGCCTTCAGGTTGACGTTCCGCCGCCACGACGGCACGATCACGGGCGCTGAGGCCGAAGAGGCGCGCGGCGCGGTTCTGGCCGCCCTGGCCGAGCAGTTCGGCGCCGAACTGCGCTGAAGCGCTCCTTCCGCTCGCTCGCCTCCTCCCCCTTCGTCGCCGGGCGCAACGGGAGCCGTTTCCGCGGACCACAGGCAGCGGGGCGCATCGGCTTGCGCGACCAGCGCCCGGCCTTCCGGCGGCCAGGGGCACTCCTGTTGACAAGCTCCCCCGGCCCCACTACCATAGGCTGCGAGTCGGCGGCTCGCAGGACCGCTGGTCCTGGCCCGTGTCAAGGATTTGGAATCGGGGAGTGTCCATGTTCGAGAAAGTGGCGATCATCGGGCCGGGATTGATAGGCGGTTCCATGGGAATGGCGCTGCGGCAGAGGGGCCTGGCCACCACCGTCACCGGGATCGGCCGCCGCCGGGAGTCGCTGGACAAGGCGCTCGAGGTGGGCGCCATAGACAAGGCCACGCTCGACCTGAGTCAGGGCGTTAAGGACGCGGACCTGGTCGTGCTGGCCACTCCGATTGGCGCCTTCGGGGAGCTTGCGCCGCAGGTGGCCGACTCGATCAGGTCCGAGGCACTCCTGACGGACGTGGCCAGCAGCAAGGCAAAGGTCGTAGAGACGATCTCCTCGGCGCTGCGCGCGCGGCCGGACGTAGCCTACATCCCCACCCATCCGATGGCCGGCAGCGAGCGCAGCGGGCCTCTGGCGGCCAGCGCCAGCCTGTTCGAGGGCTCGATCTGCATAATCACGCCCCTGAGCAACACGTTCCCGGAGAGCAAGGGCCAGATCACGCGGATGTGGAGCGCCCTGGGCGCCAGCGCCATCAGCATGAGCCCCCAGGCCCACGACCGGGCCGTGGCCCGCATCAGCCACATGCCACACCTGGCCGCCTCCGCGCTGATGGCGGCCCTGGACCAGAAGGACACCGACCTGTGCGGCCGAGGCCTGCTCGACACCACACGCGTCGCCAGCGGCAGCCCGGACATCTGGCTGGACATCTGCAAGACCAACCGCGAGCACATCCGGGACGCCCTGGCCGATTACATCGCCCTGCTTCAGGAGATGGCCGACGCCCTCCAGGACGGCAACCTGGCGCCCCTGAGGAACGTCCTGGAGGCCGCCAAGCAGAAAAGAGACCGGCTGCTGGAAACGCGCGAGCGGCCCGCGCCGCCCCCACAACAGTGAACCCGCCGCACACCGCGCCACGACCATGCAATACCGCATCGAAGTAATCCACAGGGAAGACTGCAAGGACCCGGCCGGGCTCAGCGCCCTGGCCGACATCCGCGACCTGGGCATTGAGACCGTCCGGGACGTCCGGGCCGTTGACGTGTTCCTGGTGGACGGACAGCTCGCACGGGACCAGGTCCGGGCTCTGACAGAGGGCCTGCTCCTCGACCCCGTGGTGCAGCAGTACCGCATCTGCGGCCCCGAGCAGGAGGGCTGGCCGTGGGCCGAGCAGGGAGGCGTGCACTCCATCGAGGTCAAGCGCAAGCCGGGCGTGATGGACTCCGTCCAGCAGAGCGCCGTCAAAGGCGCCGCCGACCTGGGACTGGCCGACAGCATCCGGGCCATACGCACCGCGCGGAAGTATCTGCTTCGTGGGGACCTCTCCCCCGCCGAGCTGGAGCGCGTAGGCTGGAAGGCCCTGGCCAACAACGCCATTGAAGAGATCCACATTGACCAGCCCGAGGTGGCCTATCCGCTCCGGGACCTGCGCTACGCCTTCGAACTGGTCCGGGTGCCCATAGGGGAAGCCGGAGATGAGGACCTGCTCAGGATCAGCCGTGAGGGCGTGCTGTCGCTCTCCCTGGAAGAGATGAAGACGGTCCAGGCCTACTTCAAGAAGCTGGGCCGCGAGCCCACCGACCTGGAACTCGAGATACTGGCCCAGACCTGGAGCGAGCACTGCGTCCACAAGACGCTCAAAGGGTACATCACCTATGAGGGACCCGTCCCCTCGGGGTGGGAGGGCTACGTGGACGCGCAGGGGCGCCTGGTCCTGGACAACCTGCTCGCCCAGACCGTCGCGCGCGTCACGGCCGAGCTGGACAAGCCCTGGTGCGTCAGCGTCTTTGAGGACAACGCCGGGGTCATCGAGTTCGATGACCGGAACTGCGTCTGCTTCAAGGTGGAGACCCACAACCATCCGAGCGCCATCGAGCCCTACGGCGGCGCCAACACCGGCATCGGGGGCGTCATCCGCGACCCGCTGGGCACCGGGCTGGGCGCCAAGCCGATCCTGAGCACCGACGTCTTCTGCTTCGGCCCGCTCGACATGGCCGACGAGGACGTGCCGAGGGGCGCCCTGCATCCCCGGCGCGTGATGAAAGGCGTGGTGGCCGGCGTGCGCGACTACGGCAACCGCATGGGCATCC
>JAUVVP010000476.1 GCA_030604585.1 Planctomycetota bacterium
GGAACTCGGTCCATCCTTCGGGCGCCTTCCACGAGAACCGGTCTGCGGGCAACGGATCGTTCAGGACCACGTCCGACCACCTCTCACGCGTGATGATGTCTCCCCCGCCGACTCGAACGACCTCCTCGAGCTTCCGCGGCAGACGGTCCTGCCGAGAGAGCCATAGGTATCGGCTCCTCTGGTTATCCATGTAGCTCACTTCGATAGCGTCGCACGCCTCGTCGCCGACGGTCTCGGTCCCGATGCTCCTTACGCCATCCAGGTGCGGTTCCATCGAGTCAGTACACCCGTGGAAGACGCTCGGGTTGATGATCGTCATGGACATGCCGGCGCCCAGCTTCCCCGTCAGGTGGGCAAGGGAGTGGTGGCCGGCCGGGCTCGCCTGCTTCATGTAGGAGATCAGGTGCGTCCTCTCGTATTCCTCCGCGTACTTGCCCTCGTACTCCCAGCCGTAACGGGGCCGGCCCCCGGGCCAGAAGATCCAGAACCACTGCCCGTCTCCCACGAGGACCCCCTTCAACTGGCCCTCACACCGTGCCTCAATGCGAACGTAGTTCGGCTTCTTCAGCCACACCTCGTAGGTTGCGCTCCCCAGCGGCATGTCCTCGCGTCCCCAACTGTAGTCGCTGCGGTAGTGGAGCGTCTCGGCCTCCCGCATCGTTTCGAGCATCTGGTCATACAGGGCGTGCGCTGCCGGGTCATCCTCGAAGACCGCCGCGGCGGGCGCACTCTCGTCTGCCGCCCCAGCCGGCGACTGGACCCCCAACATGAGCGCCGTTGCCGCCATCAGCACGCCGATGAGCCTTCCTCTTTGCATTGCCTTTCCTCCTTTGGTTTCAGTGCACGATGATGACCCGGCCGGCGTACGTGCGCCGGCGGGTCGTCGGGCCCGCTCGCGCATCTCAGCCTGACGGGGTGTCAGGGCTGTCTGTCCGTCAAGTAGTACATCACGCGACCGTCGCTGAGGGTGACCTTGTAGCAGGACTGCCCCTGTCCCGTGTCTGGTCCCCAGAGCAGCTCGCCGTTGCCCCCCTCGACCAGCGCCTTGATCTCGTCGAATGCCTCCTCTTCGCCACCCAGGTAGGGCTTCATCTCGGCGTGCGCCGTGATGAGGCCGTCCGCGAGGGTGAAGTTGTACCAGTAGAGTCTGCCCCACTCGAAGTCGCCGACGCCGACGTGCTTGCCCTTGCCGGCGTCCATGAGGTTGACCACTTCCTGGAGCATGCTCCCGGCGCTGCCAGAGTAGCCGGGGGGATAGGTCGAGCCCACGGTCTTCTGGGTGCCGTCGGAGAGCACGACCTTGACGAGGTAGGTCTTCATCCCCAAGGCGGAGTCCACCACCTCAACAAGCTCGCACTTGCCTTCGGCGATGAGCCGGCGAATCTCGCGGGCCTCGCGCTCGGCGTCCGCCTGTGTGAACTCCGGATCGTCGGACGTGACTGTCGCGCTCCTGCCCACCCGGTAGGTCTTCGATCCCTCGCGGCTGGACACGGTCACCTCTCCCAGTTCCGTGTGGACCTTGAACGCCCTCACTGCCTTCTGCGCCGCCCAGGCCGTTCCGGCCACAATCAGGGCCAGCAGACAGGCCCACGCCAGCCTCCTTCTCCTGCTTCCCATCGCCATACCTCCCGCGCCCGCAACGGGACTCGCCGCCAGCCGGCGAAGGAGGTCGCGTCTCAGGGCCTCCTTGTGAGGCCCTTCAACGACTTCCGGGGCAGCGGTCGCTGCGAGCAGCTTCTCGATATCGTCTTGGGAACCCATTGGCCGTCCACCTCCTTCTGTCATGAATAATGCGAGCCTGAGCCAGAGGTTGCGCCTTCCTCCGCAATCAGGCGGCGCAACCGCTTCAGTCCACGGTGTATGAGTGACTTGACGGTGCCGATCCGCTTCCCCGTCGCCGCTGCAACTTCGGCGATGGGGAGCCCCTCGAAGTACCGGAGGACAAGGACGGTCTGGTACCGCTCGGGAAGGGCCCTCAACCGGGCCTGCACCTGGGCATAGCGGCGCAGCTTCTCCTGCCGCTCGATCTCCGCATCGGCGCCGGGCGAGTTGAAACGGATCCGTCCCGAAACGTCGTCCCAGTCCGGGTTCTGCTCGGTCAGGGGGCGCCCGCCCTTGCGCCGCCAGTGCATCCGCACCTCGTTGGTCGCTATGCGGTAGAGCCAGGCGCGGAAGTAGCCCCGGTGGCGGTACTTCGGAAGGGCCCGCAGGGCCTTGAAGAACACGTTGGACGTCAGCTCCTCGGCAACGTCCACGTTCAGAGTGCGGCGGAAGATGTAGTTGAGGATCCTGCTGTAATGCGCCTCGTAGAGCTCGCCGAACGCAGCCGGGTCGCCCTTTGCTCGTTGGACAAGGGCGGCCTCGACTTCAGCGGGGGCCCCGCCTTGACGGGCGCCCAGGCTGGCCTCTACGCTTCCCGCTCCCATACCTGTATCCCGTTGCTGCGGCGGACGCCGTCCTCGGGCAAACGAATCCCTCATCATAGTTCAATGCGCGGGCCGGCAAAAGGTTGCACAGCATCCCCTTCAGCGTCGGCGGCGCGCCGGCGAAGGTTGCGCCAAATCGTCGGCGCCTGCGCCGCACCTGCTGCGACAGGGGCGCGACCAGCCTCGCCACCACTACGTAGGCCTTGCCCCAGGCGTCGGTGCGGAAGAACTGGACGGGCGCGCGGGTCAC
>JAUVVP010000443.1 GCA_030604585.1 Planctomycetota bacterium
ATCCTGTTCCCAGGCCTGTTGCAGGGATTCCACGGACCAAAGGTAGAATATGCTGCCGAAGAGCGGCCATTCCGTTCCTGAGATGCCCTGAGAGGAGAGCGACGCCCCGCGATCTGAACCGAGGCGCTTCTGGGCCCACCGCCCGTATTTTGGCGTGAGCTCTTTGAAGAGTCGCAAGGCCGCGCGCGGCATGCCAGGATTGCGGATATGCGGGTCCGTCAAGTCATAAAGCACAATCCCGGCGGGAAACAGGGAAAAATAGAGGGCGAGGCCAATTAGGATCGCGGCATTGGCGTAAACAAAGATTGTCGCCGAAGGCTTCTTGTGCATAGCTTCCCATTGTCACCCAGGCACTTTGGCTGTCAAGCGACGCCTCCACATTCAAGAGGGCAGTGCTCAAACCGCGCCGCTTTGCGCGGCGAAGATTGAAGCCGTAAACCACCAGTAGTTCCCAAGCCCAAAGGTTGCCTCCGCACCCCAGTCCGACGTTTCGAACTCCGACGGGGTATGTAAAGAGGGAGATCCCGCGCATGCGGGACTGCCCGACGCCCCGGCGGCGACCACCATCGCCACGCAGAGGCTGAGGACGTGGACGTGGCCGCCGTAGAGCACTAGCACCAGCACGGCCGGCACCAGGCACAGTGGGACGAAGACGGACGGCCGGAGCGAGCACAGGTAGTGCCACGCCCCCAAGCTCAGCAACACTGAAAGAGCAGTCACGAGCAGGGCGCCCGCCCGGGGCAGCACAAAGAGCTGCGAGAGGAAGGCGGAGCCCCACGCCACCGGACCGCCGGGCCGCCCCAAACACCCCGCCAGGAACGTGCAGTTGAGCCGGAACCGGGGAAACTGATCTGTCGGGAAGTAGTAGATGACGCGGGGGTCGGCGCGCAGGACCAGGTACGCCAGGAACAGCGTGAAGAAGAGCACCGGCAGCAGCAATGCAGCCCGACGCCGGTGGCGAGCGTCTTCGGGCGGCGTCTGATCGCCGCTCACCGCCCCGCTCCCTTCCGATGCAGTGCGTCGCCTTACCGGGTGGAGTACACCTGCGAGCCGGTCGATCCCGCGGCAGAAGGGCGCCCCCGTTGCGCCGCAATCTGCCGGGCGCGGAGGGCATGCCGGCTTGCGGCCTCGACGTCTCCCGTGAGGCGGTAGGCCTGAGCCAGCAGCCCGTGCGCCTGCAGCGAGTCCGGCCTGACCTCCAGGAGGTGCCTCAGATGGCGGATGGCCTCTTCGTGGCGCCGGTCATCGAGAAGCAACGCCGCAAGGTCAACCCGGGCGTCGGCCAGTTGCGGATCGAGCTCGACGGCGCGTTCCAGCGCCGAGAGCGCTCGAGTGCGCTGGCCCGAGGCGCGGAAAGCCCGGCCCAGCCGGCCCCACGCCTCCGCCGAGTCCGGAGCCAGCTCGACGGCCCGGGAGAGCAGTGGGCCGGCCCTCTGCACCAACCGGAGCGCGAGATAGGCGCTGCCGGAGGCGAGATAGAACTCCGCCTCGCTGCCGGCCAGCTCCCTGGCCTTGTCCATGTGCTTGGCGGCCGCCTCTGCGTTATCCATCACGAAGTGACAGGCGCCGAGGCCGGCGTGGGGCACGTATGAGTCGGGCTCGCGCCGCGCCCACTCCTCCAGGGCGGTCACGGCGATGTCGGCCGAACCCGGGCAGAGGAGCCGCGCCGTGAGCTCCTTCAGTTCCTCCGTCGCCAACGCCCCTATCTGCTCCGGCGTGAAGCTGCGCAGTGCGCGGAGCGTGTCGGCCACCTCCGCGAAGGCCGGATGCGAGGGAGACAGCCGCATGGCCCGGCCCATCGCGATGGCTTCTGCGTCGGGATCGCGGCGGCTCTTCTGCCAGATGGCCTCCAGCAGGAAGTCGGTGGCCCGGTCCATCCTGCGCAGCCCCACCAGGAAGGCTTCGGGCCGCTCCAGCCCGTCCAGGTTCTCCAGGTGTTCCTCGATGCGGTCCCGGTGCGCGGCCAGGAACATGAGGGACTCCACCACCTGCCGGGCACTCACGTTGGGCCGGAACTCGTCCGGCCGCGATGCCAGGTACCGGAGCGTCGGCATGTCCTCGGTGTTCAGCGAGGCATCCGCCAGATCGGGCTCCCCGCGGCTGAACGCGGAGAGGTGCGAGACGAGCAGCCCGACGGGGCTGCCGAGGTTTACCGTGGCCAGGTCCGCCCGTGCGAAGCGATTGAACCGCTCGACGTAGTCCTTCGCGTCAATGCTCAGCGGCTTGCGGCAGCCGATGATCAGGGCATGTTTGTTCGCATGGCTGAGCGGACTCCAGACGTAGACGTACGGGAAGACCTCGCCGAAGGTCCGGAAGACGGTCTTCAGGTCCTGGAGGGGCATCTCCAGCGGTAGCCAGCTCGTCATGATTCCGCCATCGTTCAGCCGGTCGAGGCCGTGCTCGAAGTACTCGCGGGTGTAGAGCATCGCCGGCCCGGCCAGGTGGGGCCAGGTGGCGTCGTTGGCGATCACGTCGTAGCGCCGGTCGGTGTACTTCAGGTAGGCCGCCGCATCCATGATGATCGGTTTGAAGGCCGGGCTGGCCACAAGTCCGTGGTTGATGTCCACGAACTGTGCGGCGGCCATGCGAACGACCGCCGGGCTGATCTCCACGCAGTCGAATCGGTCCACGTCGTAGCTGGAGAAGACGTGGGCGGTCTCCCCGCTGCCCAGGCCCACCTGGCAAACTTCTTTGGGATCCGGGTGGATGAGCATGGGCACGTGACCCTGGAGCTTCTGCGAGGTGCGCTGGTTGAAGTCCGTGCCGGCCACTATGGTCGTGCCGACCGAGAGCACCTTGGTGCCGTCCGGGACCCTTAGCGTAATGACCGACCCCTCGACGCCCTCGTCGTGTCCGAGCACTTCGAGGGGCAGGTCGGGGTCGCCATAGCCGACGGCGTGG
>JAUVVP010000011.1 GCA_030604585.1 Planctomycetota bacterium
GGCACGGCGCGCCGTGCCCCTACGGCTCAGAGTGGCGCCCGGTCCGGGGAGGCCAGCGCCTCGGCCAGCAGGTCGCACAGCTCGCGGGCGATTTCGGCCTTGGTGGCGGGACGGGCGAGGACGGCGCCGTCGGGGGCGATGATAAGGGCGGGGTGGGTCTCGTCGCGGATTCTCTCCAGGTCATTGGCCACGACCAGGTCCGCGCGACTCGCCCGCAGCGAAGCCAATGCCATCTCACGCAGCCGCTCCTCGGGCCGGCCGACCTCCAGCTTGAACTCGACCAGGCAGGTGTCGGGCGCCCAGTCCTTGATGCGGCGGATCACCTTTGGCGTCCTGACCAGCCTGACCTCCCAACTGCCGCGCCCCGAGGGGGTTTTTTCCGCGCCGGCGGCCTCCGGCACGTAGTCGAGCACGGCCATGGCGTGCACGACGGCGTCCGGCGGTTGAGGGCCGGTCAGTTCGGCCTCCAGCGTCTCGATCAGGTCGGCCACGGTCTCGACGTGGACGATGCGCAGGCGGGTCCGCTCGTCTTCCGGCAGCTTGTCCTGCGCGGGCACGACGCTCTGATGCCCGGCGATGAGGGTGACCTTCGCGCCGCGGCCGAGGGCTTCGAGCGCGATCCGGCACCCGAGCCGCCCGGTCGAGCGGTTGCTGATGTAGCGGACGGCGTCCAGGTCCGCGCGGGTCGGTCCGCTGGTTATGAGCACGTGCTTTCCGGCCAGTGCGGCCATCGCGTCATCTCCTCACCGGGCTCGCCTGATTATACCAGCGGCCATCGCGCGCGAATACTGCGAACGGGCATCATCGCCTGCGCGAATTGAAGCGGACGACGGCCGATGCCCTTGCATTGTCCCCGGCTCGGGCATAGACTCCCGCACTGCGCCGGGGCGCTGTCGAACGCACTCGTGACCTGGCGGATGAAGGAGTGACGCAATGAGCGATGCGCAGGAACGCCTCCGAAGCGTGATTGTCGGCTGCGGCGGCATTGCGCGCGCCCACGCGCGGGTACTGGCCGAGTGCGACGAGTTCGACCTGGTGGCCGTTTGCGACTTGAAGGAGGACCTGGCGCGCGAGTTCGCCGGCGCCTTCGAGCGAGTGGAACCTTACTCGGACCTTCGGGAGATGCTGGAGCGCGAGCGGCCCGATGTTGTGAGTGTCGTCACGGCCACCGACTCGCACGCGCGCCTGACCATCGCGGTGGCCCAGGCGGGCGTGCGCGGCATCTGCTGTGAGAAGCCGGTGGCTACCTGCATGGCGGAAGGCAGGGAGATGGTCGCCGCGTGCCGCAAGCACGGTGCCGCCCTCATCATCAACCACCAGAGGCGCATGGGGCCTCCGCTGGTGGAGATGCGCAGCCTCATCGAGCAGGGCGCCATAGGGGAAGTCTACCTGATCCGGGGGAGCTGCGCGGGCGACATCCTCAGCGACGGCACTCACCTGATAGACTCGATCCGGTGGCTGGCCGGCGACGGGGACGTCAAGTGGGTGCTGGGGCAGGTCTATCGGGAGGAACCCGACCCTTCCGAGGCCAGGAGCCCCGGCTACACGCCCTCCGGCGGCTACCGGTATGGGCACCCGGTCGAGACCGGTGGCATGGGGGTGTTTGAGTTCACCTCGGGCATGCGGGCGGAGATCCTCTGTGGCGGGGTGCAGTCCCCCGGCCGGGCCTACCATGACTGCGAAGTGTTCGGGACGAAGGGCAGGTTGTGGCGGCAGGGCGACCGGGCCGACCCGCCCGTGCTGATCCGGGATGCGCGGGGCGGCGGATGGCGCGAGGCGCCGCTGCCCCAGCCGGACGCGCGCGGCCGGGCCATGGCCAACAGTTACTGTGCCTTCGCCCGCACGATACGGGAAGGGACTGCGCATCCGCTTTCCGGCGATTCGGCGCTGAAGGGGCTGGAGGTCCTCATGGCCGTCTACGAGTCGGCGCGCACGCACGCGAAGATCGAACTGCCCCTCCGGCAGGACAGCTTCCCCCTTGGGCTCATGATTGAGGAAGGGCGGGCTTGAGCAGGTGGTCGGCGCAGTTCGCCCGTTCTTGCGAGCCTGCGCGTGATGCGTTACCATCTCCCCTCCGGACGCTCGGCGTGAGGTCCCAAGTCGGGAATCCCGGTTCTGGTCTTGCTGGGGCTCAGGAGATGGCAATCCGGGTAGCTGCGGCCCAGTTGCCGGTCAGCGATGATGTTCGGTCGAACGTGACGGCAATCCTGCGCGCCCTTGACTTCGCACGCGACGAAGGGGCCGACATCCTTCTCACGCCCGAAGGGTCCCTGAGCGGGTATACGCACGAATTCGATGTCGGTGCGGTTGAGGATGCCCTCGGTGTCGTGACGGGGAGGGCGCGGGAAGCACGCGTTGGGCTCGCGCTGGGGACGTGCTTCATCGAGCCGGAGGACGGCAAGTGCTACAACCAGGTCCGGTTCTACGCGCCGGACGGCGGGTACCTCGGTTTCCACAGCAAGACGCTTCCCTGCGGCAGCCTCACCGAGCCTCCCGAGGGGGAGATCAACCACTACGCCGTCAGCCCGCTGCGAACCTTCGAGTTCAAGGGCGTCCGCGTGGCCGGCCTGATCTGCAATGACATGTGGGCCAATCCGGAATGCACGCCGATGCCGGACCCGCACCTGAGCCGGCAGTTGACGGCGATGGGTGCACGGATCATCTTCCACGCTGTCAACGGCGGGCGCGACGGGAGCGAGTGGTCCGATGTCGCGTGGCATTATCACGAGTCCAATCTGAGGATGCGCGCCCGAGCCGGCCACCTGTGGATTGTGACCGTGGACAACTGTCATCCGACCAGCCTGCGTTGTTCTTCGCCCTCGGGGGTGGTCGGCCCGGACGGCAACTGGGTCTGTCAGGCTAAGTCCAGGGGCCTGCAATACGTGGTGCACACGATCGACTTGCGAGGTTCTCCTGAACAGGATTCGCAGGATTCACAGGATTGAGGAACAGAAGGGAGCAGAGATGGACACACGCGGAACAGTGCGGAGGGGCAGTTGCCTGTCTCTGCTGGTTCTGGCGGCCGGCCTTCTTGCCGCGGGGCCCGCAGCGGCCGACACGGTCTGGTGGGAAGGGGAGCACGTACAGGAGACCAACTTCCCCAAGCAGACGAGTTTCTCCGCCTCTACCTTCCCGGCCGGGGTCAATCCCCTGTCGGGCGGGCGGTGGCTCACTAACGAGGGCGAACGCACCGGGGATGAGGCACATGCCCTCTATAGGATCGAGGTGCCTGCTGATGGGAAGTACCGCTGCTGGGCGCGCAAGTTCTGGAAACACGGCCCGTTCCGCTGGCGGTTCGATGACGACGAGTGGCGTGTCTGTTCCCGCGACGTCCAGCTAATGGACTCTTACGAGGTCCGGCAGTATCTGCACGTGAACTGGGTCTACCTCGGCACGGTGAGGCTGACGGCGGGCAGGCACGACTTCGAGCTGCGCCTGCTTGCCGACCGGGGCCAGCACCTGACGGCCTGTTTCGACGCCTTCTTCCTGACCAGCGACGACACCCTCGTGCCGGGCGGCGCCGAGCGCCCACGGCCGAGGGAGGGCGAGCCCGGGCCGGCGGACTGGTTCCCGGTGGCCTTCTACGAGGACGAGTTCTCCGAGGAGTCCGTCATAGACGTGTCGCACCTGGTGGAGGCGCCGGCCGGCACGTACGGCTTCCTGAAGCAGGAAGGCGACCACCTGCGGTTCGAGAAGGCGGACGGGCCCGTCCAGTTCTGGGGCTGCGGGGCCAACTACCAGTCCACCAGCCGCGCCGACATGACGCAGCGCGCCCGCTACCTGCGCAAGCACGGCGTCAGCATGGTGCGGCAGCACCCGCTGCAATCGGCCATCGGCCTGCTGCGCCAGGACGGCACGTTCGATCCCGGCAGGCTCGACGCGTGGGACTGGTGGTTCGCCGAACTGAAGAAGCACGGCATCTACATGACGTGGTCGCTCTTCTATCCGCACCGCATTCAGCGGAGTGAGGGCTACGACCTGTTCGATGAGCTGTCCGGCCGGGGGGACGTGCGGAGCACCTCGGGCCTGGTCAACATCGAGCCGGCGCTCCAGGACTCCGAATGGCGCTGGGCCGAGGCCATCCTGCTGCACACAAACCCGTACACGGGCCTGCGCTATGTGGACGAGCCGGCCCTGGCCGTAGTCGAGGTGCACAACGAGGACTGCATCTTCTGGCACGCCCCGCTGAATATCCTTCAGGAGGGCGAGCAGTTCCCGCGGCACACGGCCCGGCTGAAGGCGCGGTGGGCGGCGTGGCTCAAGCAGCGCTACGGCAGCGATGAGGGACTGCGCGCGGCGTGGGGCGCGGGCCTCCGACCTGGCGATTCGGTGGACAACCCGAACATGGACATCTACGGCGCCTGGCAGATGGCCGCCGGCGGACCCCAGGTCGGCGACACCGTCCGGCCGGCGGAGCGCCGACGCGTCGGCGACCTCATCCGCTTCCTGGCGGAGCTGCAGCGCGGCTACTACGAGAAGCGCATGGCCCGCCTGCGCGAGATCGGGTTCAAGGCCGTCACGATGACCACGGCCTGGCGAGCCGGTGGGCCGGCGGCCGATCCGGCCAACCTCTGGTGCGACATCGCCGGCGACATGGTCTCCCGCCACAACTACTTCGGCGGCGGCGTCGGGGGGCACGACATCCGCGTGGGCCGCGTGAACAACGCCTCGCACATGCCCCAGCCGGGCGGCGGCATCCTGTCCATCGGCATGTACCAGCCGGAGAACCGCGCCTTCTGCTCGACCGAATGGAACTCCAACCTTCCCAACCAGTGGAAGCTGGAGATCGCCCCGCTGGTCGCCTTCTACGGGATCGGCCTTCAAGGATGGGATGCCTCCTACCACTTCCTGAACGCGCGCAACCGCATCGGCAACGGTTGGCCGGGGCAGAGGAGCTACGTGACCGACACGCCGCACTACATCGGGCAGTTCCCCGCGCTGGCCTTCGCCATCTATAACAAGCACATCACGCCTGCGCCCATCGCGGCCGCGCGGCGCATCGAGGAGGACGACCTGTTCCAGGGGATCGATCCCCTGAGCCAGGACTTCACCGGCGGCGGCTACGACGCCAAGGAGCTGAAGGGCAACCTGGCCACGCCTAAAGAGCTGCTGGCCGTGGGACGGATCACGGCCGCCTTCGAGGGCGGGCAGAGCGAACTGACCGACGTGGACGCATACTGGGACAAATCCGGCAAGGTCGTCCGGTCCATGACGGGCGAGCTGACCTGGGACTACGGCCGCGAGTTGGTGACGCTGACTGCACCCCGAACACAGGCCATCATCGGGCGCACCGGCGGCCGCCCGATTGAACTGCCGGGCCTTACGGCCACTATCACGACGCCGTTCGTGTCGGTGATCTTCACGCCGCTGGACAACGCTGAACTGGCGGAGTCGAAGCGCATCCTCATCACCGCCCTCGCCCAGGACAAGCAGACGGGCGCCGAGTACAACGCTGACGGTAGCCAGCTTCTGGAGATGGGCCGTCCGCCGCTGCTGATGGAACCCGTCCAGGCCACCATCCGGTTCAAGGGCGCCGCCCCGCAAGAGGTGAACGTGCTCGACGTATACGGCGTGCCCACGGGCCGCAAGGTGGAAGTGAACGCCGACGGCTCGTTCCGGATAGACGGCACCTACGCGACCTATTACTACGAAGTGAAGCGATAGGCGGGCGGCCTTTCCGTTCAGACAGAGGTTGTTTGCATGGACTTCAGCAGGCCTTCGGCATCGCCGTTGATCGGCTACGTGGGGCTCGGCGCCATGGGCGGTGGAGGGCGCGGTGGCTATTGACGCATCCGTCAGCGGCTGGTATACGCGGGCCGCTGCCGGGATGCTTGCCGTCTTCGTCGTCGGCGACCACGCCACGGTCGAGGTGCATCCCCCGGCGAGACGCCGGGGGCTACCGGTTGTGGGTCGCCGGGGGCTGCCGGTTGTGGGTCGCCGGGGGCTACCGGTTGTGGGTCGCCGGGGGCTACCCATTGTGGGGTAGCCGGGGGCGTCCCGCCCCCGGGACTATGCCGCCCACTTAGGGCACAGGAGTGCGACACAGTTGGCTTTCGACTGAAGGAGTGGGATTGATGGCAGCAAAGGACGAACGTGCGGAACTGCTGAAGGCGTTCGAGAACCTGCGCGTGGCGGACGTGCGCGACGGGATGGACACGGTGGGGCTGTTCCACACCGGCAGCATGTCGCCGGAGATCCGGCCGCTCTGGCGCACCAGGGCGTTCGGCATCGCGCGCACGGCCCGCTACGTCAAGTACGACGGGCCCATGCCGACCCAGACCGGCGAGGAGTACTGGGAGTGGGCCGGCCGGTACTACGGCGAGGTCTGCTCGTATCCCTGGATGGCCGAGATCGAGGAAGGGGACCTGTGCGTCATTGACCAGAGCGGCCTGCCGGTGGGCCTGATGGGTTCGGCCAACACCCTCGACGGCATCAAGAAGGGCGGGCGCGGCTACGTGACGAACGGCGGCGTGCGCGACACCGACGAGATCATCCTCCAGAAGGTCCCGTTCTGGTCGGAGCGCTGCGTGCATCCGATGGTGCAGGCGCGGCTGCAATTCGACGCCAAGGACATATCCGTCGTGGTCGGCGGCGTGACGGTCAGCCCGGGCGACGTGATCGTGGCGGACGGCGACGGCGTGATAGTCGTGCCGCGCGAGGTGGCGCTCGAGGTGGCGGGGTATGCCAACGCCGAGCACAAGCGCGACATCGCCACGCGCCGCAGGTCCTACCAGGCGCTGGGCATCCCCCTGGACGAGACAGTCGCCGAGGAGGATTGACCACGAGCGCCGTGGGCCTACTGAAGGAGGGAAGGCTATGCGTGGCAGGAGGTCCGGCGAGCCGGGGACGATGACACGGCGGGGCGCATGGGCCGTTGCAGCGATGGTGGCGCTCCTGTGCAGCGCGGCCGGGGCGCAGCAGGTCCAGTGGCTGTCCGATTTCGAAGAGCCTGCCGACCTGCAGTTGTGGGAGATCGCCGCCGGCGGGGCTGCGCTGGTCGAGGAAGGCGCCACGCATGGCCGGCGGGCGCTGGAACTGACCTTCGACCCGGACCTCCGATGGCGTGGCTGCTCCATTCAGTGGCGCCGCATGCCGGTTGACTGGTCCGGGTTCGACGCCCTCGTGCTGGACGTGTTGAACCCCGGCCCCAACCCGGTAAGGGGCGGCGTCCTGGTCGGGGACCGGGCCTGGCAGGAGAAAGGCAGCACCTACTGGAACCGCCACAACGGGCCGGCCGCGTTCGCCCCGGGGCACAGCGAGTGGGTCATCCCGCTGCGCGGACTCTACCGCGGCGAGGCAGGGAGCCGCAACAACGACATCAAGCGCAACATTGACCCCGACAGCATCGTGCGGCTGGACCTCTCGTTCGGCGCGGAGGGAGCGACCGGGCGCATCGTGATCGACAACATCAGGCTGGTGAAAGCTGAGCGGCCCGCCGGCGTCTGGGCGTTCGATTTCGGTCCGCCTAGCCAGTCGGTCATGCTGGGTTGGACGCCCGTCTCGCACGAGAGCCTCTACACGCCGGAGCGCCGCTTCGGCTGGGGGCCGCAGGGCGGGGCGCCCTGGGACGGGGCAGACCGCGATACCACCTTCGGGCCGATGCTGCTGCGGGACTTCTGCGAGGCCGGCGGCTACGACTTCCGCGTGGACGTGCCGGCCGGGCGCTATCGGGTAGTCCTCATCTACGAGAACTGCGGATACTGGGGCGGCGAGCAGGCGATGCACCGCGAGCGGCGCGTGCTGGCCAACGGGCGACCCGCCTGGCAGGAGTCCCGACCCGACGGCCCGGCGCATGCCCTGTACCGCTTCGAGGACGTCGAGCCCGTCGGCGTGGACATATGGGACGCCTACATGGAGCCTGAGATCGCCCGGCGCGCCGCGTTCGAGGCCGAGGTGGGCGAGAATGGGCTCACGCTGCGCTTCGAGTCCGATCACCGGTGGGGAAGCAAGGTCGCGGCGCTGGCGCTGCATCGCGCCGATGATGACGCCGCTGGCACGTGGGTCGAGGAGCAGTTCGGTGCGCTGGCCGCGGAGTTCCGCCGCAGCGCCGTCCCCCTCGACGCGCCCGCCGCCTCGTTCCAGGTGCCGGCGGAATGGCGCGGGGCGGGCCTTGTCGCCTGGCCGGTCGGCATCGAGGATACGGTCACCCCGAACAGCGTTCCGCCGGGCACCCTCGCTGCCCCGGCCGAGCTGGCACTGTCGCGCCTCGCCGTTCGCGGCGAATACGAGCCGTTCTGCATCGCGCTGCGTCCGCTGCGGGCCCTGGGCGCGTGCAGCATCGTGCTTGAGCCGCTGGACGGCCCCGCCCGGTTGGAGAGCGTCCTTCAGGTCGTCCGCTACAACACGAGCCGGGGCTTCAACAGCATCGCCTATCGCGTGCGGCCGCACACGCTGCGCGCGCAGGACGAAGTGCGGATGGGCGCGGACATCACGCGCGAGTTGGTCGTCACCGTCCGGGTGCCGGAGGATGCGCCGCCGGGCGAATACCGCGGCGCACTGGCCGTCATCGGCGAGGCGCAAGCGGAGCCCATCCTCAAGGTGCCGCTCAGACTCACCGTCAGTCCCGTCGCGCTTGACCGCAGGACCGACTTCCTGATGGGCTACTTCGGGCTGATGCCGCCCCGCCTGATACCCGAGGAGCGGCGGCCGCAGGTCCTTGAGCAGACGCTCGTCATGCTGCGCGAGCACGGCATGAACGCCGTCTCGGGCGGGCCGAACTGGCGCCTTACGGGCTGGCGGGACGGCGAGGCGGTCATTGATTTCGGCGAGATGGACGGCTTCTTCCGCCTGCTGCGCAAGCACGGGTTCGACCGGCCGCTGAACGGCTACGGGGGCGCCCGTTTCCTGGGCGTGCATGACCGGTATCAGAAGGGACGCAGCGGCGCGGCCGCCGAGGAGCAGAGCGGGCTGCCCTACCAGGAGGCCCTGATGCGCGCCTGGAGGTCGGTGGACGCGCACGCCCGCCGCGAGAACTGGCCCACCATCCTTTACGCCATGTGCGACGAAACGCGGGTGCGCGACGTCGCCGAACGCGAACTGGACTTCATGCGCGCGATGGCCACGGTCAGCGCGGCCTTTCCCCGGACCGTCAGGACGAGCGGCTCCTACAGCGTCGGCTTCACCAGTCGGCCCGCGGACCAGGCGGACCTCCTCTACTGGCACCAGCGCTTCTTCGAGACGCTCGACATCAGCAGCCTGAACCGCCACGACGAATCGGTGATGGCCGAGGCGCACAAGCTCGGCAAGGAGATCCAGATCTACAACCAGGGCCGCAGCCGCTACTCCTTCGGTCTATACCAGTGGAGCGAGTATCGCAAGGGCGTCCGCGCGCGCTGGCAATGGCACCTGAACATCCTGCACGGCTACCAGTTCTTCGACCTCGACGGGCGCGAGCCGGACACTGCAATGATCTGCTACGGCCGCGACGGCATCTACCCGACCATCCACTTCGAACGGTGCCGCGAGGGCGCCGAAGACTTCTACCTCTACCAGACCCTCTGGAACCTGATCGAACTCAACAGGGCATCCGGAGAACGGACGGAGGCCGCGGACGCCGCGGCCGCGCTGCTGGAGGGCGCCACCTCCCGGGTCGCCCTGAACCAGCGCGAGGCGCCTGAAGGCTTTGACGCCGACGCCTTCAAGGCCGAAGTGGTGGCCGCCATCGTGAGCCTCTCAGCACCATAGTGCCGGAGAAGAAGGCTGCCCCCTTGCGGGCACTTAGCCGAAGTTCACCATCGTCTTGAGCGCCCGTTCCCTGTTCTGAGCCGCGAAGGTGATGGCTTCCTCGACCTGGGGAAACCGGAACCGGTGGGTGATGAGCGGCTCCGAATCTATCCGGCCGGATGCGAGCAGGTTGACGGCGGTCCGGAAGCGGTTGGCGTAGCGGAAGACGCCGGTCACCAGCGCCTCCTTGGCCTGGAACTTCTGGAACGGCACCTCGGCGACCTCGGCCGCCATCCCGACCCAGGCCACGCGCCCGCCGGGCCGGATGATCTCGAAGGCCTGCGTCAGGGTCTTCTCCACGGCGACGCAGTCCAGCACCACGTCGGCCGAGTTCCTGAGCGTCTCAGCGGCGTCTTCTTCCTCCGCGTTGACGGTGCGCGAGGCGCCCATCCGCCGGGCGAACTCCAGGCGCATCGGGACCAGGTCCACCGCCGTCACCTCGGTGGCTCCGAAGGCCCGTGCCACGGCAACGGCCAGCAGGCCGATGGGGCCCGCCCCGAGGACCACGACGCGTTCGCCGGGCTGAAGGCCGACCAGCACGGCCGCGTGGAGGCCGACCGCCAGCGGCTCGACGGTGGCCCCGGCCTCGTAGGAAACGGTCTCGGGCAGCTTGTAGGCGAAGTCCTCCGGCAGGGCGGCGAACTCGCAGAAGAAGCCGTCGTCCGGCGGCGCGGACATGAAGATGACGTCCCGGCAGAGGTTGTAGCGCCCGCTCAGGCAGTAGTCGCAACGCCGGCACGGTATGCCCGGCTCCATCGCGACCCGGTCGCCCACCTTAAGCGTCCCGACGTCGGGCCCCAGCGCGACCACCTCGCCGGCGCACTCGTGGCCGAGGATCACGGGCTCCCTGACCACGAAGTCGCCGATGCGCCCGTGCTCGTAGAAATGGATGTCCGAACCGCAGACGCCGCACGACTTGACCGCCACCAGCACCTCGCGCGGCCCGGGCTGCGGGACAGGCACTTCCTTCAGCGCGAACTTGCCTGCCTCCACCAGGTAGACGGCCTTCATCATGCCCTCAGGCGTCATCGCTCCATCTCCCGCTCCGCCTCTGGAATGCTACCGGCCCGACCGCACCCCCTGACACCTATCACCTGACACCTGCCGGTGAACTTCCTGGCTCAGTCTCAGGACTGATCGGACTTGAGCGCCCGGATGGCCTCGAAGTCCTCGGGCTTCAGCGAGCCGTAGCTGAAGACCACCACGCCCTGTGCACCTGTCTGGAGCACGGCGCGCATCTGTTCCGCCAACTCCTGCGGGGTGCAATCCGAGAAGCGGCTCGCCCTCTTGCAGAGCCCCTCCCAGACGGGCACGCGGCCCGCGACCTGGGCAAGATGCGCCGTCGTGCGCATCACGGCAACGCGGACCGACTGCGTGTAGGTCATCGGGAACAGGAAGTCCACCAGCCCTTCCTCGGCCCACTGCACCCAATCCTGGCCCTGGTGATCTATGCAGTCCGGATAGCCCGAGAAGACCGCTGCCGAGAGCTCGATGCCCTCGTCGCTGGTCAGTCCGCGCATGCGGCGCACGAAGTCGGCTATCCTGCCCACGCGCCACTGCGTCCACGCCTCGAACGGCCGCGTGCCGGGCGCCGCTTCACCGATGTCCACGCCCTCGTCGCTCATGCGGCCCCGGCAGAACTCGCACTTGCACGGCCCGCCGGTGCGTATGTAGTCCAGGTGCAGGCCGGCCGGCCTGTAACGTTCGGCCAGGCTCTTGTAGAGCTCGAACACGTAGTCCTGCACCTCCGGGCGGCAGGCGCACGCCCAATGGGGCCGCTCCTCCGTCGTGGACGCGTACTCCGGATGCTCGCGAAGCAGCTTCGAACGGTCGCCCTCGGTGAAGACGCAGAACCACGGATGCACCTTCATGCCCCGCGCCCGGCATGCCTCGATGAGCACTTTGAGCGGGTCCCAATCGGGATACTCCGGGTTCACGTCGGCCACGTCCGTGAAGAAGTCCACGGCGCCCGGCGCGTTCTTCACGCAGGGGATGATCAGGTCGAAGCCCGCGTCGGCGAGTTCTGCCACGTGGCCCTCGACCTCATCCTGTGCGCCGAACTGCTTGATCCTGTGCGACCAGACCGCCAATCCGAAATCGCTCACGGCTGCGCCCTCCGCAAGAGTAGTCCGCCCCAAGGCGGAACCCGTCCTGTGTCAGCTCCCCGCGCCTCGCCGGCCAGCCGCCCGGCGTCAATCCCTGTAAGTGACGTACTGGAGGCGCGTGTGGAAGAGGATATCATGCAACAGGCGGCGGCGCTTGTCGAAGAACGCGGTGACGAAATCGGCGATGTGCCAGCCTGCCAGGCCCAGCACGACGAGCAGTCCAAGGCCCGGATGGCCCGGAACGATCCCCAGCAACAGCATCGCCACCAGTGCGATTCCCAATGTCGCCAGGGGGCTGGCCACTATGCCCTGCCACAGCAGGGGCCACTTGCGCTGCTTGGGCACAGTCTCGGAGCGGACTTTCATAGCGTGTATTCCTTGGACAAGCGTGTTGCCCGCGAACGCAGGGATGACCCCGGAGCAGAAGGTCGCCACAGCCGCCAGAACGACCGGTATGAGCGGCTCCCAGGCTTGACGCGCACCGAGCAAGGACAACATCCCGGTGACCATCGCAGCGACGACCACAAAGATGCCGCCCATCAGGAAGCTGTCGAGCACTCCGATCAAGAGCCTCTTCCAGGGGCTGATGGGCTCTATCAGCTTCGGGCGGGCCTCGTTGACGGCCTCGATGAGCGACTCGTAGTCGGCGAAACGCTCCTGCGGCGCCTTGGCCATCATGCAGCGCAGCACGGCCATCAGCTCGGGACTGACGCCGGCCGGCAGCTCCGCCGGTTCGGGGAAGGGCTCGCGCAGGTGGGCCACGGCGAGCTGCACGGCCCCCCTGCCGCGGTAGGGGGGCCGGCCGAACAGCAGGCGATACAGCGTGCACCCGAGCGAGTACATGTCGCTGCGCC
>JAUVVP010000037.1 GCA_030604585.1 Planctomycetota bacterium
GCAGGCCGGCCCCGCCATGCCGGCCGAATCGGTCGGTCACAGAGGGGTCCGAAGGACCGCCCAGAGGACCACAGCAGGCGCAGCGTGCGATGAAACTGGACAAACCGCAAAAGCTGATGCTGTTCAAGTTCTGCGCCTACGGGTTCTTGAAGAACTTGCAGTTCTTCGAGCCCTTCCTCTACCTGTTCTTCCTCGCCAGGGGCCTCTCGTTCACGCAGATCGGGGTGCTGATCAGCGTGCGCGCCATCACGGTCTACGTGATGGAGATCCCGACGGGGATAATCGCCGACGTGACGGGCCGGCGGCGGGCGATGATAATCGCCTTCACCTCCTACCTGGTGTCATTCGCCGTCTTCTCGCTGAGCCAGGGCTTCTGGCTCTTCATTCCGGCCATGTTCATGTTCGGCATGGGCGAGGCGTTCCGTTCCGGCACGCACAAGTCCATGATCATGCAGCACCTCGACCTGGAGGGCCTCGGGGATCGGAAGGTCCACTACTACGGCACGACGCGCTCGATGTCGCGGCTGGGCTCGGCCGTCTCGGTCCTGCTCGCCGGCGCCGTCGTGTATTCGACGGGCAGCTATGAGTTCGTCTTCATGGCGACGATGGTGCCTTACGTGCTGGGGCTCCTGTTGATGATCACCTATCCTGCCGAACTGGACGGCAAGATAGAGTCCAGGGCTTCGCTGGCAACCATGTGGCGCCACACTGCGGACAGCTTCAAGGCCATGTGGCACACGCGGCAGCTGACCAGGGTCCTGGTGAATGCATCGGCCCTGGATTCGTTCTTCAAGGTCGCCAAGGACTACCTGCAGCCCATCTTGCAGCAAGCGGCCCTTGCCCTGCCGGTGCTGGCGGCCATCGGGGTCAAGGAGGGCGGCGAGGCGGCGGTGCTCATCACGCCGGTCTACTTCGCCATCCACCTGAACGCTTTCTTCTCCTCGCGTTACAGCGGCCGTCTTGCCGACAGGACGGGCCACCTCGGCCGGACGCTGAACGGCCTGTTCTGGGCCTTCGCGTTCGGGTTCCTGCTGGTGGGGGTCTTCCTGCGGGTCAGGCTCGTGCCGCTGGCAGTGGTCATGATGTTCTTCTTCTATACGATCTACAACCTGAGGAAACCCGTCGTCACCGGCTTCCTGTCCGACAAGGTCAAGGCGCAGCAGCGGGCCACGGTGCTGTCCGTCCACGCCCAGATGGTGGCCATCATGCAGGCGGCCATCGCTCCGCTGCTGGGGCTCATTGCCGACAGGTTGTCCATTCCCGCCGTCTTCCTCATCGGCGGCGCAGTGCTGCTGGGAGCGGGCTTCGTCCTTCGCCTTGAGAGCCGCCCCTCCCCGGTCGAGCTTGAGGCCCCTCCGCCAGGCGCCGCCGAGCAACCGTCAGGGAACCCTTCAACAGGAAAGAGCCATGACCAGACCTGAAACGAGACGCGTGGCCGCCATTGACGGCAGCGGGCAGTTCGTATTGGTCGAGGAGGATGTACCGGCGCCAGGCCCCGGGGAGGTGCTGGTGGAGAACCGGGCGACGCTCATAAGCCCGGGGACCGAGTTGGCCGGCGTCCCCGCCATGCGCGACAACCCCAATCCGGAGGCAGCGCCGCGCAAGTTCGGCTACAGCAGCGCCGGCGTTGTGCTGGAGGCCGGCGAGGGCTGCGACGATATCCCGGCCGGCCTGGAGGTCGCCTGCATGGGGGGCGGCTACGCGCTGCACAGCGACTACGTGGCCGTGCCCCGCAACCTGACGGTGCCGAAGCCTGAGGGCCTCAGTTTCGAGGAGGCCGCCTTCGCCCACCTCGCGGCGACGTCTCTGCATGCCGTCCGGCGGGCCGACGTGCGCATAGGTGAGAACTTCCTGGTCGTGGGGCTCGGCATAGTGGGCCAGGTCGCGGTGCAGCTCGGCGCCATCGCCGGCGCGCACGTTGCGGCCATGGACTATCTGCCCATGCGACGCGAGCTGGCCGAGCGAGGCGGGGCGGAACTGGTTCTGGAACCGTCCGAGGACGCCGTGTCCATCGTGCGGGAGTTCACGCGCGGCTACGGCCTGGACTGCGCCCTGCTGGCCTTCGGCGGCGACGCCAATGAGGCCGTCCGGCAGGTGAGCCGGATGATGAAGCAGGCGCCCGACGGCCATCAGATGGGCCGACTGGCCATCGTCGGAGGCGCGAGGTTCCAGGCCGAGGGCTGGCCGGTCGCCGTGGGCAACATGGACATCCGCCCCTCGTCCCGCCCCGGCCCGGGCTACCACGACGAGGCGTGGGAACGCGGCCGGGACTACCCGCCGGTCTTCGTCCAGTGGACCACGCGGCGCAACATGGAGGAGTGCCTGCGCTTCGCCGCCGCCGGGCGGCTGGACCTCGAGATGCTGATCACGCATCGCCTGCCGCTGGCCGATTTCGCCCAGGGCGCCGAGGCCCTGGTCAGCACCCCCGATCGCGCCCTCGCCGTCATCCTGAAACCGTAAGCGCACGTGGGACCGGCTCAGCCGCACCTCTTCCACGGAGTGCCAGGCAGAGAGCACGATCAGCCCCTGATCGACCACAAAGGAGGATTCGCTGACATGGCCGACCTCACAGCACGGATGCCCAGGCCGCGGATAGGCCTTCTGCCCACGGGCCACTTCTACTACTGGGACCAGTTCCCGAGGCTGAAGGAGATGGGCCTGCGGATGTACGCGAAGCTGCGCGAGCATCTGGAGCGGATAGGCGAGGTGATCGCGCCGGAGCTGGTAGACACGATAGAGAAGGCCCGGGAGGCGGGCGAGTTCTTCCGGCAGCAGGACGTGGACATCCTGCTCGTCTTTCCGTTCGGCTATACGCCGGGGATGTGCGTGCTGCCCGCCGTGGAGCGAATCGGGGCGCCGATCCGCCTGCTGAACGCGCACGAGGACAGCTCGTACGACTACAAGAGCGCGGACACGACGGTCTACCTGCATCACGAGGGGCCCTGCTGCATCCCCGAGTACTCGGCCGGGCTGTTGGCGATGGGCAAGGAGTTCAGGGTCCGCAGCGGGCCGTTCAGTTCGGAGCGGCTCTGGAATGAGATCGGCGCCGACTGCCGCGGCGCAGCCGCCGCGCGCGCCTTCAGGCAGATGAACGTGGGGCTTCTGGGCGAGACCTACCCGAACATGGTGGACATGCCGATTGACGAGCATCGCGTGCTGCGCGCGACGGGCCGGATGATCATTCGGCCCGAGGTCGAAGAGATCGAGGAGGCATATCACCGCGTCACGCAGGAGCAACTGGAGGACATGTACCGTCAGCTCCGCGAGATGTACGACGTGGACGAGACCGTAACGAACGAGCACATGCGGTTCTCCGCCCAACTGGCGGTTGCTTACGAGGAGGTGATCTGCAAGCACGACATCTATGCCTTCGGCTACTACTGGTGGGGCGAGAAGGAGCTGCTTACCCTCATGCGCTCCCAGTCCGGCCTGGCCGTGTCGCGCCTGGCGTCCATGGGGCGACCGGGCGTGAACGAGGGCGACCTCAAGACGGCCATGGCCATGAAGGCGCTCGACCTGCTGGGCGGCGGCGGCATGTTCGTCGAGTTCTTCGCCATAGACTATGATGAGGACTTCCTCCTGCTGGGCCATGACGGACCGAGCAACGTCAATCTGAGCGACGGCAGGCCGAGGCTTCAGCACCTGGAAGTCCACCACGGCAAGTCCGGCCACGGGCTCGGCATTGACTTCGACGTGCGGCAGGGACCGGTCACGCTCCTGAACCTGTCCCAGTTCGACGCGGGCGAGACGTTCAAGCTCATCTACACGACCGGCGAGATCATACCGGGCGACATTCTGGCCATCGGCAATCCGAACTGCCGCGTGCGCATCCAGAAGCCCATCCACGAGTTCATGGACGAGTGGTGCCGGCAGGGGCCGGCGCACCATATCGCCCTGGGCATCGGAGATCACAGCCGGGAGATAGAGGCGTTCGCCGAAGCGATGGACTTCGCGGCCGTGCGCGTCTGAACGTTGTGTTGGAGACCGCCTCGCCCGCGTGCCCCAAAGCAGAAAGCGGATGTCGCTTATGCCCATTCCCGACCCGCTGGTCGTTCTGACCTTCGACGACGGCAACAAGTCCGACGTGGCCTTCGTCGCCCCACTGCTGAAGCGCTACGGCTTCGGCGCCACGTTCTTCATCACCGAGGGCCTGGAGTTCCTCAACGACAAGCGGCGCTGCATGACGTGGGAGGAGGTCCGCAGCCTGCACGAAGCCGGTTTCGAGATCGGCAACCACACCCGCAGCCACGACGACCCCAGGAAGCAGTCGAAGGAGGAGTTCCTCGCCGAAGTGGAGCACATGGAGCGACGCCTTGAGAAGAACGGCATCGAGGCGCCGCGGACCTTCTGTTATCCGGGCTACTTCTTCAACCGATCCGCCGTGGACGTGCTGGCGCAGAAAGGCTACCTCTTCGCGCGTCGCGGTCTGAAGCCGGAGTTCCCGGCGGAAGACGGCTGCGGTCGCGCTTACGAGCCGGACGAGGACCATCCGCTGCTGATCCCTGCAACATTCGCCTCCGGGCCGAACGCGACTTTCGGCGACCTCCGCCGAGCCGTCGAGCAGGCCCGCGACGGAAAGATCGCGGTGCTGGCGTTTCACGGCGTGCCGGACGGCTACGCCTAGATCCACACGGAACCCGCTGCGTTCGAGACCTACATGCAGCATCTGCACCGGCAGCGCTGCACCGTCATCGCCATGCGCGACCTGGCAAGATACGTCGATCCGGGCGTCCGCCCCGACGATCCCCTTGGGCCGATAGAGAGGAGACTTGCATGAGACCCGGAGGCCTGAAGTGCGAATACGCCGTCAACCCCCTGGGCATTGACGCCGCTCAGCCCCGGTTCAGTTGGCTGCTCGAGTCCGATCGGCGCGGACAGGTCCAGACAGCCTATCGGGTCCTGGTCGCAAGCACCGAGCAAGTCCTTGCGGACGGCGTTGGCGACAAATGGGAGAGCGGCAAGGTCGAGTCGGACCGGTCCGTCAACGTGCCGTACGAGGGCGGCGCTCTGGCAAGCGGCGAGAAGTGTTACTGGCAGGTCCGCTGCTGGGATAGGGACGGGGAAGCCGGCCCCTCCAGCGTGCCTGCGACGTTCGAGATGGGCCTGCTCGACGCGGGCGACTGGCAGGGCAAGTGGATCGGCACTCGGCAGAAGGTATCGTCCCCCCTGCTGCGAAAGACCTTCACGTGCAGCAAACCGGTCAGGCGGGCCAGGGTCTACGTGTGCGGCCTGGGATACTACGAGCTGCATGTGAACGGCCGGCGCGTCGGCGATCACGTGCTCGATCCCGCCACGACCTACTACCGCAACATCCGGCCCTTCGAGCTTCAGGCGCGCGCGCTCTACGTCACCTACGACGTGACCGAGATGCTGCGGCAGGGGGCGAACGTCATGGCCGTCATGCTCGGGCACGGCTGGTACAGCGCCGACGGTGATCCGCCCGGCCGGACGCCCTACGCGGACAGGCCGACGCTGCTCTTGCAGATGAACGTCGAGTTCGAGGACGGCGAGACGATGGCGATCGCCACCGACGAGTCGTGGAAGAGTGCAAGCGGGCCGATCACGGCCAATGACTTCGCCGGGGGCGAGCACTACGACGCCCGCCTGGAGATAGCCGGCTGGGACGCGCCGGAGAGCGACGATTCGGAGTGGGATACTGCCGTCCTGGCCACAGCGCCGGGCGGCGTGCTCACTGCGCAGTCACTGCCGCCGATCCGCGTCATGCAGACGCTCAGACCCACCAGAATCCTCGAGTCGGCCACCGGGAGCCACATCTTCGACATGGGGCAGCACTTCTCGGGCTGGGCGAGGCTGCGGGTCAAAGGCCCCAGGGGCGCCAGGGTGACGCTCCGTTACGCCGGGCGCGTCAACTACGACGTGCCGGCCCTGGACCGCCGCAACAACCTGTGGTTCACCGACGCCGAGCAGACCGATTCCTACGTCCTCAAGGGCGGCGGAGTCGAGGTCTGGGAGCCGCGCTTCACGCTGCACGGTTTCCGCTACGTTGAGGTAATCGGCTATCCCGGCACGCCCACGCTGGACGACCTGGAGGGACGCGTCGTCTACACCGCCGTGGAAACGGTCGGCGATTTCGAATGCTCCAACGACCTGATCAACAGCATCCACCATAACGCGTGCTGGACCTTCATGGCCAGCATGCAGGGCATCCCCCAGGACGCGGCCGAGCGCGCCGAACGCGTCGGATGGCTGGGCGACACGGGCTTCGTCATCGAGGACTACCTCTACAACTTCGACACCGCCAGCTTCTGGGCCAAGTGGGTGCTCGACATCCGCGACGCACAGAAGGCCGACGGCGCCGTGCCGCACGTCAGCCCCGTTCACTGGAGCGGCGGCTACTCGTACTGGCCCACCTGGCAGAGCACCTATCCCGTCATCGTGTGGCGGCTCTTCCAGTACTACGGTGACGCGCGCGTCCTGGCCGAGCACTACGACGGGGTCAAGAAGCTTGTCGACTACTTCGGCACCCAGACGGAAGGCCTGATCGTCCCCGAGGACGAGTGGGGCAAGATGCCCCTGGGCGACCACATGGAGCCGCAGCCGGACCGCACCAGCAGCCACTTCCCGAACCGAACGTCGCCTTCCCTCTGCTCGACGGCCTACTACTACTTCAGCGCGGTGATTCTGGCCAGGATGGCTGCGGAACTCGGCCGTGACGCCGACGCCGACACCTACTCCGAACTGGCCCGGAAGATCAAGGACGCCTACAACCGCAAGTTCCTCGACGAAGCAACGAACCAGTACTCCACCGGCAGCCAGACCTCCAACGCGCTGTCGCTCTACCTCGGGCTCGTCCCGGCCGAACGGGAGCAGGCCGTCCTTGCGAACCTCGTTGACGACATCATGAACGAGCACGGCGGCCACCTCTCGACGGGCATTATCGGCACGGACGCCCTTGAACAGGCGCTGCCTGAGTTCGGTCGCGCGGACGTCATGTACACCATTGCCGCGCAGACCACCTTCCCGAGTTGGGGCTATATGGTGGTCAACGGCGCCACCAGCATCTGGGAGGACTGGGAGGGCAGCGACCGGCGCAGCGTCAGCATGAAGATGCTGGCGAGCTGCGAGAAGTTCTTCTACAAGGACCTGGCCGGCATCAGCCCCGCCGCCCCCGGCTTTGGACGGATCATAGTCAGGCCGCAGCCCGTCGGCGACCTGACCTGGGCGAAGGCGTCGTACATGAGCGTCCACGGCCCGATCGAGAGCGGCTGGCGCCTGGAGAACGGCCGATTCCACCTGAGCGTGACCATCCCTGCCAATACAAGCGCTACGGTAGTCATACCGACTTCCGATCCGAACAGCGCGACCGAAGGCAACCTGCCGGTCGAGAGAACCGAGGGGGTCCGCGTGCTGGAGCGCTCGCGGGACGAAGTCATCCTCGGGGTCGGATCGGGCACGTATCAGTTCAGCGCGGCTCGGCCAGGCCGGCCCATCTGACCTATGTAGCTCAGGCTCCACGCCGTACGGCGGGGTACACCGCAGCGGTTGACAGGGAGCCCCAGAGCGTGTAGCATTGTACGATTCAGGCCGTTGGCCCGGCAGGCAGCTATCCCGCACGCAGCACCTCGCAGCAACTCTCCAACAGGGGAACTTCGTGCCTCAAGATCAGTACATACTTCGCCCCTTGAAGGTCGGCGACCGGCGGGAAGCCGAACTGCTGGCCGACATGTGGAACCGATCCGACGAGGGCTGGCCGGGAGGCTGGACCGGCGGCGTGCCCGTCACAGCCGAACGCATCCTTCGCGAGGACATGCGCTGGGACTGCTACGCGCAGTGGGTGGTCGAGCACGCCGGGGAGATCGTCGGCTTCAACGCCTTGCTGGCCGACCCATCGCAGCCGCAGCGCGCATACGTCGGCCTGCTCAATGCCCGCCCCGACCACCACGGGAAGGGCGTCGGCAAGCGGCTGCTGCGGAAGACGCTGGACACGGCCATTGAAGGCGGCTTCGAAGAAGTGGAGATAGACACCTGGCCGGGCAACCTGAAGGCCATGCCCCTCTACAAGAAGATGGGCTTCTTCTGGTCGCCCGAGACCAGCGTCCACATGCAGAACTTCATCCCCACCATCATCCGCATGCCGCTCTTCGGTGACTTCTTCGAGCGGAACGACTGGTACGAGGTGCAGGAACGCGACCTGGCCGTCGCCGAAGATGTCGAGCATTGGCACGGCGTGCGCGTCTACCGCTACCGCTTCGCCGCCGAGGGCCGGACCATCGAAGTGATCGTGGATCGCCTGGCCCACATGCCCACAGCCGTCGAAACCGACGACCTGTCCGTGGCCGTCTGGGCGGGCAAGGAGGACCTGTCGGCACTGGAGGACCACACCCTCCATGACGAGTTCCGCAACAAAGGGAACCGGCCACTTGCCGTGAGTGTCATCGCCCAGGGCGACGTGGGCGTGCCGGTCTCGGTCGAAGAGTCCTTCGAGCTGAAGGGTCGCCACAGGCTGTCGGTGCCCTTCAGGCTGCCGGCCGACCTTGAGCGCAAGCGTCCCGGCGAACCGCCTCACCGGATATTCTCCACGGTGACCGTGGACGGCGTGCCCGTTAAGCTGGGCACGGCCGTCAGGATGCTGGACCCGGTGGAGGTCGAGTACGGCGGCTGGGGCTTCCCGACGGACAAATGGAGCGAGGTGCGGATCAACCTCCGCAACCGGCTGCCCTTTCCCGTCAGTGGGAGCGTCTGGCTCGGCTCTCCGGCCGCGCTGGAAACGCGGGAGGAGAAGCTCTCCTTCCGCATCGCCCGAGGTGGTTGGGCCAGCGTCTCACTGCGGACCCGAGCAGTCGCGCCGGGGGCCTCTCCGCTGGAGGCGCGGGTGAACTTCTCGCGGGAGACCGCCCGCCGCCTGGCCGCCGGCAGGACCCCGGCTCCCGCTGGGCGGGGCCGCGTGCGCACGCTCTGGGTGCGGGCCTTCGCTCCGGGCAGCTTCGCGGTGAGCCAGGACGCCGAATCGCGCCGGGTCACGGTCGAGTCCGACCGGCTCCTGCTTTACTTCAGCCGCGTGGGCGGCTGGATAGCCGTGTGGGACAAGGCGCTGGGGCGGGAGCTGCTCAGCGTGGATATGCCGGACGTCGGGCCGCCTTTCGGCGAGTTCAGCCCGGTGCCGCCCATCTACGAGGTCGAGGTGCGCAACCTGGGCGGCGCCGTGCACCTGGTCACGCGCCGGCGCTGGGGACGCCGGCCCGGCCTCGCCCTGGAGAGGACCGTTATCGTCACGCCGGGCCTGTTGGAACTGGCGCACCGGCTGCTCAACGCTTCCGACCGGCCCCTGAGACTTCAGGTGCGCGCCGGGGCGCACGGCCGACTCGGCACCGGCAAGATCACCATCCCGGACGCCGATGGGCTGATACAGCACGAGCGCCCCGGTTGGGGCGAGTGGCCGGCCTGGGGCGAACTGACGAAGAGGTCCGGCGATTTCTCCGAGACGTGGCTTGCCGCCGAAGAAGAGGGCGCCGTCGTCGGCATCGTCTGGGAGGGCGATGCCGAGGTCAGTCCGAACTCCAGTGGCGGAGCCGCGCTCGTCTACGGGCCCCTCGCAGTGCCGGCCGGGGGCGCCGCGGAGCTTCCGCACATCCGCCTGGTCGTGGGAAGCGGCAACTACAAGACAGTCCGTTCCGTCTGGGCAAGCCACGTTCGTCAAGAGCCCCTTCTGACGCCCGAGGAAAGGAACCCGGCAACGCGGAAGCTGCTGGGCGGCGGACTGAGCGAGGTGCCGCTGCTGATGAAGCGCTCGACGCAGCGCACGGCAGTCGAGCTGGCAAACGCGCAGCGCCGCGAGTTCAGCGGGGAGGCCCGCCTGAAACTCCCCCACGCCGTGACGCTGGCCGGCGGAGAGCGGGAATCGC
>JAUVVP010000210.1 GCA_030604585.1 Planctomycetota bacterium
CTGGATCGCCACGTCCATACTTGCCGGCCGGCCTGCCAGGGCCTACCATTGGGCACTGGGATCAGGACTGAGCACACGCTTGCTCCACGTTCCGAAGGGGAGAACAGCGATGGGTATGCGCAAGGATGGGCCGCGTTTCGCCGTGATCGGGACCTGCACGCTGTCGATCCGAGACGCCGGGGACGCCGACGCCCTCCTGGCCAACGGGCTGACGATGATTGACGAGATGGCCCGTGCCGCTGAGCGGAACGGCTGGAGCCTGGACATCGCCGTCCTGCCGGAGCACTTTGCCGTGCCACCCGAAAGTAATCCCTTCATAACCGGCGAGGAGCTGGGCGGGCGCACAGTCAGCGCCGTCGCCGAGAGGGCCCGCGCCCACGGCACCTACGTCGTGGTGCCGATGTACGTGCGCGAAGGTGACGCCGTCTACAACTCGGCCGTCCTGCTCGACCGCGGGGGCGAGCCGATCGGCGTCTACCATAAGGTGTTCCCCGTCGTCCTGCCCGACGGCTCCGTGGAGCGCGGGATAACGCCCGGGCGCGAGTTCCCCGTATGGGACCTGGAGTTCGGCCGCGTGGGCATACAGATATGCTGGGACATCGTCTTCGACGACGGCTGGCAGTCGCTGGCGGCGCAGGAGGCCGAGCTTGTGCTCTTCCCCTCGGCAGCGCCCACAGTGCCACTGCTCGCGTCGCACGCCCACCGGAACTGCTACTACGTTGCCGGTTCGATCATGCGCCCGCCTTCGATCATCGTCGACCCGCAGGGGCGCATCATCGCCCAGTCCTCGCAGGACAAGGAGGTGGCCGTCGCCCGCGTCGACCTGGACTACCGCGTCGTGCCGTCGACGTACCTCTGGTCACGCGGCGCCGAACTGAAGGAGAAGTACGGCGATGCCATCGACTGGGGATGGCACGACGCGGAGGGCTCCTGCCTGATGACGTCCAGCGACCCCGAGATGCCCATCGGCCGCTTCCTGGAGGCCGAGGACATCATGACGCTGCCTGCCTGGATCGCGCACAACCGCCGCCGGATAGCCGAGGAACGCGGCGGCCCACCCCCCGGGCCGCCGGAACCGACGCTGGGGTGAGACATCTCCGCGCGGTCAGGGTAGGTTACGGGGTCCTTGAGCCGGCTCAACTCGCGGTGGACCTCGGTGCTACGGGGCTCCCACCAGCCGGCACTGGCCCGCATCCAGCACCTGAACCGGCCCGCACCGGCATGTGGCCCTGACCGAGGAACAGATCGAGGTGCCGCGCACGGGGCCGCTTGGGGAGGACGCCCTGCTCTTGACGCGCTCCCCCCGGATCGTGTCCAGTTGCGGCGTCAGGGCGTGCGCATCGGAACGCAGAACGGGAGGCGGACCATGCTGGTGGAACTACCTGAAGGCGAAGGACTCGCAGCGAAGTACCCGGGGGACGTGGGCATCGAGGCGGACCCGGCGGTCGTCTTTGCAGACGGCTTCGAGGAGATCGAGGGCACGCGGCTCGCCGCCGTGGGCGGCGAACAGAGAGGGAACAAGTGGGACAGCTCCGCCGGGACGGTCACCATCGTAGAGGAGCCGGAGAACGTCCACACCGGGACCAAAGCCGCGCAGGTAACGCATGAGCAGGTGGGCAGTCACAACGCGGTCAAGCAGTTCAAGCCGGGATTCGACACCCTCCACGTGCGCTACTGCATGAAGTACCATCCAGAGTTCCCGGGCTGTCACCACACGGGCATGCTGATCCTGGCGGGGGCGCCGGGCATCACGCTGGCGAAGGGAAGCGCCACGGGCGTAGTCCCCGATGGGCGCAACCACTTCGAGGCGTTGATTGACACGCTGCCGCCCAGGAGGGATACGGGAGACAGTCCTCCGGGCAACATGAACGTCTACTGCTATCACATGGACCAGGGGCGGATATGGGGTGACCTGCTCTTCCCGACCGGCAAGGTCGTCCCGCCGGAGAACAAGTGGCTGTTCGAGGAGAGCTTCGTCCCACGCCCCAACCTGAACTTGGAACGCGGCCGCTGGTACTGCTACGAGCTGATGGTCAAAGCCAATACCCCGGGTGAGCGCGACGGGCGCGTCGCCTTCTGGGTCGACGGGAAGCTTGGGGGCGATTTCCCCAACCTCTGTTTCCGCTCGGTAGAGGCGCTCAAGCCGAATCACGTCATCATCGTGGCGCACTCCAGCAGCGTTAGGCCCAACCAGACCCTTTGGTACGACGACGTCGTCGCGGCTACTTCCTACATCGGGCCACGGGTGCAACCTGGGTCTGAGTAGGGACGGGATTCATAGCCGCGACATCTGGGCACGCCTCGCCAGGATCATCGGCCTCTTGGGGTGGGATATGGGCTGGTGGTTGGACCCTAGTCTGGATTCTGCGTAGGGTCTTGGGGGCAACGGAGGGACCCGACTTGCGACCCGGCCTCCATGCGCTATACTGCGCATGCCAAGCATTGGCAACGGGGCGAAGTCAGGGGAGGAGGCAGCGATAAGGGCAGCTGTTCCGGGGCTGATGGCTCTGCCAGTGCTTGCGGTTGGCATGTCCGGCGACGTGTTCGATCTGTAGGCGGCCCCAGCACCAGCGCGAGACGAGGTCGTGCGATGGCCCCGCACTTGGCGCTTGACCCGACCGCAGGCTACATCCCGGACGTTGCTGGCGGCGCAGCCCCCGGTGCGCTGACTGGCCAAGAAAGGGAACACCTGCGGGAACTTGCCCGGCGGGTCGCAGAGATCGCAGCCGATCCCTGCCAGGCGCAGAAGCGCGGGCTCTGGCACCGACACACCGCGTTGGAGGACGAGCGGCCGCCGGTGCTGCTCTTCCTCGAGGATAGCTGGCAGGAAGTCCTCCCCACGAGTGCGCTCGAGGTCGCCGACCCGTTCTGGGGGCAACGGGCGTGGTATCTCAAGCATCTCATCTTCCGCCACGAGCACCTGTTCGATGACTTCGTGATCGAAGCGGACCTTCACGTGCCGCTGATCATCCACCAGGGGGGATGGGGCCTCCCGCCGGCGGACTACATCCGACCCGAGGAGCCGCGGGGGGCGTTCCGCTGGACGCCACCCCTCCAGAACGCGGATGACCTGAAGAAGCTCAGACCGGCCACCATCGAAGTGGACGAGAGGGCCACGCAGGAGCGCCTCGAAGCCACCTGCGACGTCTTCGGCGGTTTGCTGCCCGTTCACGTCGACTGCGGCGCCGCGTCTTGGTGCCTGTATGACCAGGCCACGCATCTGCGGGGCATAGAGCAATGCATGTGGGACATATACGATCGGCCGGAGTGGCTGCACGAACTGATGGACTTCCTGGCCGGGGAGACCGTTCGCAAGATGACCTACCTGGAAGCCAACGGACATCTGACGCTGAACAGCCGCAACCACTACGTGGACTCCGGCGGGATTGGCTACACCCGGGAGCTGCCTGCGGCGGGCTTCGGAGGCAAGCGCGTCCGCCTGCGCGATAGATGGTGCCACTGTGCGGCGCAGGCGGCCTCCGAGATCGGGCCGGAGCAGCACGAGGAGTTCATCCTGGACTACGAGGTGCGCCTGCTGGAGCTGTGCGGGCTGAATGCCTACGGGTGTTGCGAGCCGTACACACACAAGTTCGAGATGCTCAAGAGGCGCGTGCCCCGGCTCCGGCGCGTGTCCGTCAGCCCCTGGTGCGGTGTGGAGAAGGCTGCCGAAGCCCTGGAGAACAGGTACATCTTCTCGTGGAAACCCAACCCGGCAATGCTGGTGGGCCAGTTTCGCCCGGAGAAGCTGCGGCCCTACCTTCGTCGAACGCTGGACACAGCCCGTGACTGCGCCCTCGAGATCATCCTCAAGGACGCCATAACGGTTGAGAACGAGCCACGACGGTTCGAGCAGTGGGTACAGGTCCTGCGCGAGGAGATCGACCGGCTTTGGGGGTAGGGACGTCGGGGAACTGACCTACCCCCCGAGAACGAGTCCAGGTTGAGTGTCAGATTCGGGCCCCCTTTTTACGATGGAAGGAGGCATACCGTGCGAAGGAAGACGAAGGCTGAGGTCGGCCTGGACGGGATGCAGAAGTCGGAGGGGACGCCGAGGGGGAACGGTTCGAGGCATCCCGAGGAGGCGGCGAAGAGGAGAGAGGAGCGGGACCGGCGGCGGCGGATGAGGTGGTGGCACGAGGCACGGTTCGGGATGCTGGTGGTCTACGGGCTGTACTCCCATCCGCGCATCCTGAGCGCCGAGGACATGTACTGGGCGAGGATCCCCGTCAGGGAGTATGAGAAGCTGACCCGCGAGTTCAAGCCACGACGGGACGCGGCCCGGCTGTGGGCATCGCTGGCGAAGAAGGCGGGCATGAAATACATGGTGATGACCACGAAGCACGACGACGGGTTCTGCCTGTGGGACACGAAGCAGACGGAGTTCAACTCCGTCCGGACGGGGCCGAAGCGGGACCTCGTGCGCGAGTACGTGGAGGCGTGCCGGGAGATGGGGCTGAAGGTGGGGTTTGGGTTCGTTCTGAACGACTGGCGTGACCCGGACTGCGTGCGGGCAGCCAAGAGCAAGCGGGCACGGAGACGGTACCTGGACTTCGTGCAGGGCTGCATGCGGGAGCTGATGACGAACTACGGGAAGATCGACATCTTCTGGCCCGACTATCCGGCCGCCATGAAGACGCCCGAGCTGTGGGAGAGCCGGAAGACGATCGCCATGGTCCGGGAGCTTCAGCCGGACATCATCATCAACAACCGCCTGATGCTGCCGGAGGACTTCGGGACGCCGGAGGGGCACATCGCGGCCCAGACCCGAGCGTGGGAGTCGTGTATGACGCTGACCGGCACGGGCCTGTGGGGCTGGCGCTGGGAGCCGGAAGAGGATTGGGCGAGGCCGCGGGCCATCGTCGAGATGATCCGGAAGGTGACCAGCGGCGGCGGCAACCTGCTGCTGGACTTCGGGCCCAAGCCGGACGGGTCGCCGCCGGAGATCGTGGAGGAACGCCTGCTCCAGGTCGGCAAGTGGCTCAAGGGCAACGAGGAGGCCGTCTACGGCATGGTCGACCGCGTGGAGCGGAAGCACTTCCATCCCTGGCTGAAGTATGGGAAGTGGACGCGCAAGGGCAACGTGGGCTACTTCTGGTGCCGACACTGGCGCGGGCGGGAGCTGGTCATCGTGGACGAGAAGACCAAGGTGAAGCGGATC
>JAUVVP010000386.1 GCA_030604585.1 Planctomycetota bacterium
CGAAGGCTGTCTGGTCGCCCTTATCGAGCGCTCGCCATCCGCTCAGGCGCTGCGCCCGCTTGGCCGGCTTCTTGCTCATCAGGTGGCGTTTGCCGCTGGCCCTGCGGAGCACTTTGCCCGAGCGGGTCCTCTTGAGCCTCTTACGCAATCCTTTGTGTGTCTTCGCGGACATAGTGAACTCCCGTGGCAAAGCAAGCGGAAACGCTCCCGTCCCCTTCGGGCCCGGACTGACCCGCCGAGGCCGAACGGTGCACATCCCGAGTGCAGGGCCCGGCGCAGGAGCCGCGCCAAGGACCGCAGAACTCAGGACAGGGCAACAAAGCGGGCGGCCTCCGCCCGATTCCGGACATTCCGGACGGCGCTGCGGCGGCGCGGCATGCCTGCGGGGGCGCCCCTATCTGGGCGCCAGGAGCATGGTGACCTGGCCTGCAGCCGAGCGTTCCGGCCCTCGTTCGATCTTGGCGACCTCTTCGAACCTGGCGGCGAACTCGGCCATGTGCTCCATGGCAAGGTTCCCGTGTGCCCTCTGACGTCCCCTCAGCCGCATGGTGACCACGACGCGGTCGTGTTCCTCGAGGAACTCCTTGACCCGTTCGGCCTTGAACCGCAGGTCATGCTCGTCGGTGGTCAGTCCGATGCGGATCTCTTTCAGCCTGGCCTTGTGGTGCTTCTGGCCCTGCCGTTTCTTCTTCTGTCGGTACTTGAACTTGCCGTAGTCCAGGAGCTTGCAGACAGGCGGGTCGGCGTTGGGCGCTACTTCGACCAGGTCTACTTCCTGCTCTTGGGCCTGCTTGAAGGCTTCGTCGCGCGGGACGATGCCCAGGTGCTCACCGTCCGGACCGACCAGGCGAACGGTTTCCGCCGTGACCTGCTCGTTAATCAGGGAGTTGGGTATTATGCCTCTCCTGCGATTGAGTGTCAGGGGAAAACTCACCCCCATCCTCAACGTGCAATGGGGGCGACCTCACGCTCTCTGTACCCGAAGCATGGTAGCGCAAACCGCCTGGGAATTCAAGCGCTGCGCCCAGTTTTCACGGCGCTGCGCCCGGCGGCCCGAGCTTCTGCCCCAGTTCGCTCAGCAGCCGGCTGACGGCCTGAGCCGCCGCGTCGGCCTGGGCGCGCCGCGTCGCTTCCAGTTGATTGTCCACGTAGGCCCCCGTGCCCGTGCCGCTCACCGTCAGCACGGTCTTCTGCTCGCCCGGCAAGGCCCCGTCGAGGACCGTCATCTTGAACGGGCAGTGCACGAAGTAGAGCTGCCCCTGGTCGGTCTCGACCATCTCGACCAGGTGCGCCCTCGCCTGGCCGACGACCACGAGGAGGAACTCGCCCGGCCCGATGCTTTCGTGCAGCTCCGAGAAGGCGTCCAGAACGTCCGCCTCCGGCGCCTCGGGTGTCAGGGCCTCCGCTTTGAGGTGTTTGAGGACCTCCTCGTCTTCCAGCAGGTTGAAGCCTTCCTCGCTCAGCGCCGCCCTCAGTGCCGTTGTGAGTGGCCTTGTTGCGGCCGGGCCGCTCTCGGTCTCCTCCCGTAAGTAGAGTGCGAGGTGGCTGTTCTCGCGCGAACGAAGCACGTAGTGGAACGCCGTGCCGGGCACAATCAGCCGGTAGAGGTCCGCCTCCGGGACCATGCCGGCCAGGTCCAGTGCGGCCACGATGGTGCTGGCGCGGCCGGCGGCGAGCAGGGGTTCGCGCAACTGCCACTGCGCCATGCCGTCCGCATCGGTCACGGCGCGGACGGCCGGCTCGCCGGCGCCGATCCCCTCCACCAACCCGACGGACACGTGCGCCACGGGCCTGTTGCCGTCCCCTGCCGTAACCCTTGCCTGAAGGGGCTCCTTCGGCGGCACGCCCGGCGGCATCCACTGGCCGTCGCCGCCGGCCTTCTCCACCCTGAAGCTGCCGAGCAGGGATTGCAGGTTCTCTTTCACCTGCGCCAGCAGCGGCTCAGCCACCAGGCGTTCGAACTCGGCGCGGCTTTCATCCCGAACTATCACCATCGCCCGAAGCTGGCACTCGACCGCCTCGCGGGCGGCGGCCACGGCGTCCAGGTAGTCTCTGAGGGATGCGCCGTAGTTCTCGGCCTTCTGCTGATTGCGCGCCGAAGCGTCGAGGTCGCCGCTCCGGTCGCGGGCCTCCCTGATGTTCCGGCGGTAGATGAGGGCCGCCGTCGTGCGGTCCAGCACGGCCAGCACGTAGTGGGTCTCCGTGGTGGGATCGTGCCTTCGCTCGGCGACGCGGGTGGCCACCAGGTCGGCCTCCGTGAAGGTGAGCGTGCGCCGGTCGAGCCATCCGACGTTCTCTGCCAGTGCGCTCTCCAGCTCCGTGCTGCTCAGCCTCTCCGCCAGGCGGCTCAGGCGGGCCTCCACTTGCGCGGCCAGTTCACTGCGGGCGGCCCGCTCGGCGCCGGCCAGGTCCGTCCCCAGGCCGAGCGTGCTGAGGAACTCGTCGGCCGGATAATCCTCGTGGCGCCCCACCTCAACCCAGGCGGGAGGCCGGTCGTCCGGTGGCGCCGTCGGCTCGGCCGGGCGCTCCTGCGCGACCGTCTGCAGACGCTCCTCGATCTGTGCCTCCAGGAAGCTCCGCATCCGGGCCGTCGCCTCCTCCGCCTCCGCGCCGAAGGGATTGACGTGCCCCAGGCTGTAGGGCATCTTGCGGCCGATCTCGGCGTTAACGACTGCCACCGGCACCCTGCAACGGACGTGGACCTCCCCGTCCCGTGCCTGCCAGACCGCCTGCTTGATGGATTCGCGCAGGATCCCGCCGGTCGTCTCAGCCGCCAGCACCGCCGTAAACTCCTGGCACAGCGGAGAAGAGGGCGGCGGGTATTCGTCCTGGGCCTCCAGGAACGCGGCCACCATCTCCCGCGTATAGTCCGAGACGGCAGTGGCCAGCCTCTCACGCGTCGCGCGCTCGGCGTCGCGCCGCGTCTCGTCCTCTTGGGGCCCCGGGCCCGCTGCGCCCACGACGGAGATGAACCGTCCCCGCTCTTCCGCAGCGCCGGCTCCTTCCACCCAGTCCGGCTTCCGCGCAGTCGGCTGGGGCAGAATAGCCTGGCAGCCGAAGCAAGCTGCAACGGACAGGATCGTGCAAAGGGTCAGAGTTCGTCTCATGGGACCGCTCGTTTTTGCAGCAACGGAGCCGAGCCCGGGTAAGCGAATCATATCCTACCGGGTGCCCGGGGGTCAAGATGAGTGCCCTCCCTGACGGCGCGTCCCTCGCCATTGATCTTTGCGCGGCCAATGAGACACACTGTTTGACCCGGCCGCCTTAAGCCCTTATATTACCTACCGATAGGTGAGGCGGGCCCGGGTAGGGCGGCTCCGACACACTGCCG
>JAUVVP010000137.1 GCA_030604585.1 Planctomycetota bacterium
CTCGGCAACATCGAGAAGAGCGGCTTCAACGAGCCGTCAGGCATCGTGTACCACCCGGGGAGGGGCACGCTGTTCGTGGTCGGGGATGAGGGCGACATCTGCGAGCTGAGCACGGACGGCGCCCTGCTCAGGCAGGCCGCCCTGAGGCCGGGGGCAGACTTCGAGGGAGTGACTCTGGTGCCGGAGAGCGGGCTCCTTTACGTGGCCATCGAGGGCGAGGAGAAGATACTCGAGGTTGACCCGGCCACTCTGGAGCCCCTGCGCGAGTTCGTCATCCCGCGCTTCGTGGACGGCGAGGAGATCTTCAGGCCCGGGGGCCAGGGCATCGAGGGGATCTGTTTCGTGCCCGATGCCCGCCACCCCGAGGGGGGGACCTTCTTCGTCGCCAACCAGAGCTTCACCGAAGAACCGGGCGAGGAAAGGTCGCTGATCGTCGAGGTGGAAGTGCCGCTGCGCAGCGGCCCGGACGGGTCGGTGCGGATCAAGGGCTGGTTCTCGCCGCGCGTCCTTGACGTGAGCGGCCTTCACTACGACGCCGCCCGCGGGCGCCTGCTGCTCGCCTGCGACGCCGCCAACCTGCTGGTCGAGGCAGCCCTGGACGGGCGGATACTCAGGGTCTGGGCCTTCCCGGGCGACAACCAGGAGGGCATTACGCTGGACGAGCAGGGGCTGATGTACATCGCGCAGGACTCGGGCGGCGTCCTAAAGATCAGGCCCCTGTGGCCGGAGGCCGCCCGGTGAGGGCCCGCCGGCCCGAACGAGGGAAGTGGACGAGAAGATCAAGGAGCACCTGCGCGCGCTCGGCTACCTCGACCGATGCGGCCCGGCACCGGGCCCCAGCAGCCGGTCGGCGTTGCCCTGGAGCACCATCTGTCGCAGGCGGCGGTCGGGAATGGCGAAACGGGCGATCTGCAGCGCCCCCTTCTGGTCGCGCCACGGGCTGTCCGAGCCGAACAGCATCCGTTCGGCCGCGTGCCTGCGCAGTATGGACTCGACCAACTCGGGCGGGCCGACCCCGAAGGTATAGGACGTTTCCAGGTAGACGTCGGTGCCAGCGAGCGCTTCCAACACCTCCTCCCACTTCTGCCAGCCGCCCAGGTGCGCCGCCACGATGGGTATCTCCGGGAAGGCGATGTGGACCTCGAACAGGCGTCGGGGAGAGGCCCGGTCGTCGTCCCGCGGAGAGGCGATGTCGCACCCGCTGTGCATCACCAGGATGAGCCCGGCCTCGGCCACCGCTTCGTAGAACGGCCACATGCGCCGCTCGTCGGTGGCGAAGCCCTGGTAGAGGGGATGCATCTTGATGCCCCGCAGGCCGCTCTCGGCGATCTTACGGACCTCGCCGGGCAGGTCATCGCAGTCCGGGTGGACGGAGGCGAACGGGATGATCCGCTCGTCCCGGATGCTCAGCGACCATTCGAGGATGGCGTCCACCTGCTCCGGCGCCGTAGCGATGGAGCAGATGACGCTGCGCTCGATGCCCGCCCGGTCCATCGAGCGGAGCAGGGCGCCCACCGTCCCGTCGAGCACAGCCCTTGCCCGCTCGGGCACGGCGGCGTTCAACGTGCTGATGGCATTCGGCGCCAGGTCGTCCGGAAAGGCGTGCGTGTGGAAGTCCGTGGTCATCCGTGCACGATAACCCCTGAGTCGCCTGGGTGCCGGTGGCAAGCGGCTATCGGCCGCCGCCGGCGCTGATGTCCGCGCGCTGAAGCAGCGTCGAGTTCGAGATGACGCTGATGGAGCTGAACGCCATCGCGGCCTCGGCGATCGCCGGGTGCAGCAGCCCCAGCATGGCCGCCGGGATGGCGACGACATTGTAGCCGAAAGCCCAGAACAGATTCTGCTTGATCTTGCGAAACGTGGCGCGGCTCAGCTTCACGGCGCTGACGACGGCGCCCAGATCGCCCCGCACAAGGGTGATGTCCGCGCTCTCGATGGCGATGTCGGTGCCGGTGCCCAGGGCGATGCCGACGTCGGCCTGCACAAGGGCCGGTGCGTCATTGATGCCGTCGCCGACCATCGCCACCGGGCCGACCTCGGCCTGGAGCCGCTTTATCTCGGCCGCCTTCTGGTCCGGCAGCACGCCGGCCAGCACCCGACCGATGCCCACATTCTGGGCGATGGCCCGTGCGGTGCGTTCGTTGTCGCCGGTTATCATCGCCACGTCGAACCCGAGCGCCTTAAGCTCCGCTATGGCGCCGGCCGAGCCGTCCTTCACCGTGTCGGCTATGCCGATGACGCCGAGCACCTCGCCGTCGGCGGCCACCAGCGTTGTGGTCTTCGCCTCACGCTGAAGTCGCCCCAGCGTGTCCTGCGCGACGGCGTATTCGACGCCTGCCTCCTCCATCAGGCCGCCCGTGCCCACGAGCACGCGCTTGCCGGCGACGCTTCCCCGAATGCCCTTGCCCGGAACGGCCTCGAAGTCTGCGGGCTCATCCCGGACGATCCCGGCCTCCTCGGCGCGCCGCACGACGGCCTGAGCCAGGGGATGCTCGCTGGCGCCTTCCAGGGAGGCAGCCCAGTGGAGCACGTCGGCCTCCCGGGCCCCGTCCAGCGCGACGACGTCGGTCACCTCCGGGCGCCCCTTGGTGATCGTGCCGGTCTTGTCCAGCACGATGGTGCGGACGTCCTTCATCGCCTGGATGGCCTGGCCGGAGCGGATCAGGATGCCGTTCTGCGCGCCGATGCCGCTGCCGACCATCAGGGCGGTCGGCGTTGCCAGCCCGAGCGCGCACGGACAGGCGATCACCATCACCGCCACGGCGGCAAAGACCGCCAGCGAGAGCGCCGAGAGGTCGGGGTTGACCCACGGCAGCAGCCTTGCGGCATACGCGGCCACCTGCTGAAGCGGCCCGTGGAAGCCCAGCCACATGACAAACGTCAACGCCGAAAGCGCGATGACGACCGGCACGAAGTAGCCCGTCACCCGGTCGGCGAATGCCTGCACGGGCACGATGCTGCTCTGGGCCTCCTGCACCATCCTGACCACCTGCGCCAGGAACGTCTCCTGCCCCACCTTCGTGGCCCGTACCCTGAGCAGGCCCTGCTGGTTGATGGTGGCGCCGATCACCTCGTCGCCTTCCTCCTTGGCCACCGGAATGGACTCGCCGGTGGCCATGGACTCGTCCACCGCGCTGCGGCCCTCCACCACCACGCCGTCGGTCGGGACCTTCTCGCCCGGTCGCACTACCATCACGTCGCCGACGGCGATCTCATCCACCGGCACCTCTACCTCGCGGCCGTCCCGCAGGATGCGGGCGCTCTTGGCGCCCAGTTCCAGGAGCTTGCGGATCGCCTGGCTGGCGCGGCCCTTGGCCTTGGCCTCGACGTAGCGGCCGGTCAGGTGAAAGGCCATGATCATCGCCCCCACGCCGGCGTAGTTGTATATCGGGAAGCCCGCCAGGCTCAACGGACCCGTCAGGAACGCCGAGCCGCTGCCCAGCATTATCAACACGTCCATGTTGGGCGACAGGTGACGCACCCCTTTGAGGGCGCCGCGGTAGGTCGTGAAGCCCGCCACGCCCAGCACCGGCAGCGCCAGCAGAACCATCGCCCACTCGTAGAACCCCTGGTAAGGCCGAAGCGCCGCCAAGTTCAGCATGAAGGGAACCATCAGGGCCATGATGGGACCGGTCAGGGCCCACGCCGTCGCCATGCGGCGGCGGGCGCGGCGCATCTCGCTCGTCGCCCGGTCTTCCGGAGCGGCCGGGCCGCCCGCCCCTTCGCTGGCCGCGTATCCGACGCCTTCGACGGCCCGGGCAAGGTCGCTCGGCGTGAGCTTGCGAGGGTCGTAGCGGACCGTGGCCGAGTCCGTGGCGAAGTTGACGCTCGCCGCCAGCACGCCCTCCGTGCCCTTCAGCGCCCTGGCGATGGTCCGGGCGCAGGACTGGCAGCTCATCCCCCCGATTGTCAGCGTGCAGGTCTGGCCCGTTTCCGGCACCTCGTAGCCGGCGTCCCTGACCGCCTGCTCAAGCTCGGCGAGGCCGGCCCGTCCGGGATCGTAGCGGACGCCGGCGGTTTCAGGGGCCAGGTTGACGGACGCCTCGGCGACCCCGGGCACCTTCCTGAGGGATGCCTCGATGGTCCGGGCGCAGCCTGCACAGCTCATGCCCGCCACGGGGAAGGTGACCGACTCCACGGGGTCCGCCGCCGGCTGCTCGTGTGGTTCGGGTTCCGCCTCGCCAGCGAGGAACTTGTCGGGATCGGCGTCGAACCGCTCCTTGCAGCGGGGGCTGCAGAAGTAGTAGGTCTTGCCCGCGTGCACGCTCTGTGCGGCGGCACGGTCGGGGTCAACGTCCATCCCGCATACCGGGTCTGTGGCCATCTTGAAGCCCTGCGAAAGAACACGCCCAGTCGTCCCTACGGGACTCTGAGGCGTGGGCAATCCTGATCCCAGCGATAAATCACTGGGCTATTTCCGACCGCCCCTACGGGGCTCCATTCTGGCGCCCTGGCCGGGCGCCTCCCATGCCGGAGCACCCCGTAAGCATGCCGCGCTCATGCGCCTTGTGAGCCCTCACCCCCACGCGACCCCAGCGTCCCGCAGGGACGCCCGCCAATAGCCCAGGGATTCATCCCTGGGAAAGCCGGCCTTACCGCCCCATCTGCTCGCGCTCGATCTGCATGACCTTGCCGAGGCGGCGGCTGTGGCGTTCCTCGCCGGTGAAGCTTGCGCTTGCCCAGGCGCGGACTACGTCCAGGGCCAACCGGGTGCCCACCACGCGCGCGCCCAGGCACAACACGTTCACGTCGTCGTGCTCGACGGACTGATGGGCGGTGTAGACGTCGTGGGCCGCCGCCGCCCGGATGCCGCGGAACTTGTTGGCAGCCACCGAGACACCGGCCCCGCTGCCGCAGATGATGATGCCGCGCTCCGCAGCGCCGCTCACAACGGCCTCGGCAACGGCGCGAGCGGAGTCGGGATAATCCACCGGATCCGGACAGTCCACGCCCAGGTCCAGTACTTCGTGCCCCTCCTGCCGGAGGGCCTCTATCACCTCGCGCCGCAACAGGTAGCCGGCGTGGTCAGCGCCCACGGCTATCTTCATAGCACCTCCCCTGACGTCAGCATGCAATGACGCCGCCCTGCCAGCCGTACCGCCCGGCCTATCGGCGGAACTGGAACATCGGCGGCTCATCACGTATTATACGCGCCGCTGTCTGAGGGGGCACGTGAAAGGCAGGCTGCCCCACTCGACTCAAGACCGGCCGCGAGGAGGAGCTATGCCGCTGGAAGACATGGACGTGGACACGCTCTGCATCAACACCATCCGCACGCTGTCCATTGACATGGTGCACCAGGCCAACTCCGGGCACCCCGGCGCTCCGCTGGGCTGTGCGGCGCTCACCTACGCGCTGTGGGGACGGTTCCTCAAGCACAACCCATCGGACCCGGCCTGGCCGGACCGCGACCGCTTCGTCCTCTCGGCGGGGCATGCCTCCGTCCTGCTCTACAGCTTGCTGCACCTGCACGGCTACGACCTGCCCCTGGAGCAGATAAAGAGCTTCCGCCAGTTCGACAGCATGACGCCCGGCCACCCAGAGGCCGACTGCGCCCCGGGCGTCGAGGTAACAACGGGTCCCCTGGGGCAGGGGCTCGGCAATGCCCTGGGCATGGCGCTCGCCGAGCGCTACCTGGCCGCCCGCTACAACCGGCCCGGCCACACCATCGTTGACCATTACACCTACGTGCTGGCGAGCGATGGCGACATGATGGAGGGCATAAGCCACGAGGTCGCCTCGCTGGCCGGCCATCTGAAGCTCGCCAAGCTGATAGTCCTCTACGACGACAACCAGATCTCCCTGGAGGGCCCGACGGCCGAATGGTTCACCGACGACACGGCCGCCCGCTTCCGCGCCTGCGGCTGGCACACTTGCGAGGTGGAGGACGCCACCAACGACCTGGAAGCGATCGGGCGGGCCATCGAGGAGGCGCGCCGGACGGACGACCGGCCCTGGCTGATCCTGTGCCGCACCCACATCGGCTACGCCAGCCCCGTCCAGGACACGCACATAGCCCACGGCAAGCCGCTGGACGCCGACCAGATGAAGGCCACCAAGCAGGCGCTCGGCTGGCCCGAGCGGGAGATGTTCCTCATACCGGACCGGGCGCTGGTGCACTTCCGCAAGGCCATCGGGAAGGGCCGGGCCGCCC
>JAUVVP010000221.1 GCA_030604585.1 Planctomycetota bacterium
CGTCCCAGGCGCGGTAGACGACGGCGTCCGGCCCCCGGCCCATGACCGCCTCGACCGTGAACCGGCCAAACTCCCCCGCGCCCAACGGATCGCTCCCGGCCGGGAACTCCAGCTTCCCGTGCCGGTAGACGAGGGGCCAGGGCGGCGGGAAAGCGCCCTCCTCCGGAGGCGGACCCGCCTCCAGGGGCATCCCCGGACACGCCGGGCAAGCCCTGGCATCGGCAGGCACCTCGTCCGCCAGCACATAGCGGGCCCCGCACGCCGGGCATATGTAACTCTGACCTTCCATGAGGCCCTGTCAGAGAAGGTGCCGGGTTCGACACGAATCCCTCATCACTTACGCTCCTGCTCTCGCTCTTGTTCGGCCGGAGGGCTGCCGCCCGATCTCCGCAGGGAGTCGATCAGGCTCCCGATGCGGCCAGAGGCGTCCAGCTCTCGCGCCTCCACAAGGTACGGGATCGCCTCGGGCCCGCAGCCCATCTCCAGGGCTTCGAGCAGCCGTGCGCGCTCACCCTCATCGAGCGAACCGAACCGCTGGACCCAGGGCGCAAGCGCGCCCACATCTTCATCTGCGACCCTGGCCAGCGACCGGACGGCGGCGTCGCGGTCCTTTGCCCTTTCCAGGAGGAACGTCACTGCCGGCCCGTCAGCCACGCGGCCCAGAGCATCAATAACGGCCATCCTGATGCGCCTGTCAAGGGCACGCCCATGGGCCTTCAGCAGCCACTGCGACGGGTCGGCCGCGCCGGGCGCGGCAGGGAACGCCGCGATCACCGCAAGCTTCCGACGGGTCGCCAGTTCCAGCACGAGGACGGCGACCATGCCTGCCGCTGCCGCCGCCAAAGCCCCTGCGATAGGACCGCCGCGCACGGCCAGGCCCAGCGAACCCAACACAAGGTACGCTCCGAAGGGCGGAAGCAGACACGCCGCGGCCTTCCCGACCTGCCACTGCTGGAGCGCCGCCGCCACGGCCAGTGCCGCGGCCAGAATGCCCGTGGCGCCCAGGCCGATCACGACGCTGCCGCCCCCCACGAAGTCCAGGTAATCGCCCAGCTTGATAACGAGCAGGACCGACGCCGGCAGGCCCAGCAGCCAGATCATCAGGGTGAGGAACACGCCGACCGACCCGTAGCGCAGGCAAAGATACGCGCACAGGACCCCGAGGACGATCCAGATGCAAACGGGCAGGACGAAATGCACGAAACGGTATAACGGGGCAACGGCCGATTTGGCGCGGTGAACGTCCAGCAGGCCCGCCCCGAGCAGGCCTCGGCGGAAGTAGTCGTCGTCTATCGGGCGTGCCGTGTCCCGGACGATCTCGTAGGCCTGCCGCGGCGAAAGGCTCGTGTCGGCAGCCAGGAGATACGCGATGGTCGCCGTCACCCGGGGAGCGGCGAACGAGGTGCCGCGCGCTTCCATCTCCCGCCGCAGCCACTGATAGGGAAGGAACTCGTAGTCAATGAAGGTGATGTCCCCCGAGGCAGCGATGTCAACGTGCGGGCCGAAGTTGGAGCCGAGCGCCTTGCCACGGGCGGTCCCACTTGCTACGGCGATGACACCCGGATAGGCCGCCGGGTAGACCGGCGCGTCGCTGTCGTCATTGCCGGCGGCAGCGACAACGAGCGCACCTGCCCCGACGAGGCGGCGGATGATGGCCTCCTCCTCCGCGTCGGGCGAGGCCGAGGCGAGGCTGATGTTGACCAGCACCTTCAACTGCGGGCGCTGGCGGACCTCGAGGATCGCGCTTCGCAGACCTTCCAGGTATGCCCGCTTGCTCACCCCGCCGTCGAGCTCTTCGACCGGCACCGAGACCAGAGGAGCGCGGCAGTAGCTGCGGAGCACGCGGCCGACCAGGCTCCCGTGGGTCACGTCAGCCGCCCTCATCCCGAGGACGCGTCCCTCGATGAAGTCCACGTTGATCGGGGAGTCGAGCACGAAGATGAGGACGGGTTCGGCAGCCGGCGGGGCCGGCACGAGAAGGCAACCTCCCACCACGGCCGCCAGAGAGAGAACGACGACATGCCAGTGCCTTCCCACCGCCGATACCCTCCCGGCGCGGAGCCCGGAGGAGTGGGCATCCCGGCGATCCCCCGTCAGCGCGCATGCCCCTCAGGCATCCGTCAGGCAGCCTCGCAAGTAGGCGGCAAACCGGTCAACGCCCACCAGCGGGTCGCCGGGCTCCTCGTATTCGATGGCCAGGGGACCCCGGTAGCCGACCTCGCGCATGATGCGGACCACGCGGCGATAGTCCACCAGCTCGCGTTCCTCGCCCTGCCGGACGGTCAGCTTCGCGTGGGTCGTCACGACCTGCGGGGCGCAGGCAGCGTATTCGGCGTAGATATCGCCCGTCAGGTTGCCGAAGTCCAGGTTGATGCCGACCCAGGGGTCATCCACGAACGGCTCCATCAGCGCCAGCGTGCCCGCTGCGGTCGCGGTCAGCCCGCCGTGGGTCTCCAGCCCGAGGATGACGCCGCATTGGGCGCCCACCTCAGCGCATTGCCTCAGCCCTTCCTGTACCCAGCCCCGGGCGGTGCCTTCGTCCACGCCGTCGGGCTGGCCGCCGGCGAAGACGCGCATCACGGGCGAGCCGAGCTTGGCGGACTTGACCAGCCAGTCATTCACGTGCTCGATCTGCTTCTGGCGTCCCGCCGCGTCGGCGTTGCTGAAGTTCCCGCCCACCGCCGTGCCGGTCACCTCCAGCCCGCGAGTGAACGCCTCGCGCTTGAGGTGATTCAGGTACTGGTCGCTCTCTTCCGGGAAGTAGTACTGGGTCAGTTCCACGCCGTCGAAACCCAGTTCGACGCATACGTCCAGGAAGGACTCCATCGTCATGCGGCCGCCGGTCAACAGTTCCCTGTACGAATAAGCGCAGCAACTCAGCTTCATCCTGCTCCTCCTTGGGCACATGGACTCCCCTTTGCCTACTCCTGCTCTTCCTCTTGCTCCTGCTCGTGCTCCCCCATGCGGGCCCAGAGCGCCCGCTCAGCCCACCGGCGTGTCCTGCACCTCGCTGTCGCCCTGCACCCCGTGGCTCTTGGGCGGGGCGGGGAAGTAAGCGTTCGGGAACAGCGAGGCCAGCTCATCGGCCACCTGCGGCTGCCGGGCGATGATGCTGTTCCGCTCGCGCGGGTCCTCGACAAGGTCGTAGAGCTCGTCGGGCTCGTCCCCTCCCCTGACCACGTAGCTGTAGCGCCCGTTGCGGACGGCGCGGTCCGGCGTGCGGTAATAGCCCGAGATGGTGGCCTGACGGATCGCCGCCGCCTCGCCCCTGATGACGGGCATCAGGCTGCGGCCGGCCATGTCGTGCGCGGCCTCGGCGCAGCCGACGGCGTCCAGCCACGTCGCCGCCAGGTCGGGGAACTGGGCGAGCGCGTCCAGCCGCTGCCCGCCATACTCCCCGCCCGGGAACCGCATGATGAGCGGCACCTTCAGCAGCTCGTTGTACATCCGGTCGCCGCCCTTGAGGAACTTGCCGTGGTCGGCCAGCGGATGCCCGTGGTCGGACAGGACGCAGACGAGCGTATCGTCCATGCAGCCCATCCGGCGCATCCCGTCGAGGAGCCTGCCGAGGCACCAGTCCACGTAGGCTACCTCGCCGGCGTAGAGCCCGCGCACGCACGCGATCGTTGCCTCGTCGCCCCAGTCCAGGGCGCTGCCGCCCATGGGGAGGATGATGCGCGGCCCGTCGTAGTCAGCCGGCACGTAGCGGTCGAAGCCGGCCGGCGGGCACCAGGGCTCGTGGTTCTGGAACGTGTCCAGCCACAGGAACTTCGGCTGGTCGGAGCGGTTCCGCCTCAGCCATTCAAGCGCGGCCTCGACCGTCCGCCAGCAGGCGTAGTCCTCCGGCGCCTGCCCGTCGTCGGTGTTCTTCAGGTATTGCAGCACGCGGCCGCGCCAGGCCTCGTCGTAGTTCTCGTTGACGTAGTCCTCCAGTCGGCGGTTCCTGGGCGGGTCGGTCCGGTAGGCGTCGTACTCGTTGCCGCGCACCCACCGGAAGGCGTGGAACCCCCGGTGGAAGTTCATGTCCGGCTTGAACAGGTGGTAGGTGTCGGCGACCAGGAAGTTCAGGAACCCCTCGGCCCGCAACAGCTCCGCCACGAGCACGTCACTCGGCTCGAGCGGCTGCCACGGCCTGTGTATCAGGGTATGCTGTCCCGTGTACAGCTCGGTGCGCACCGGGATGGTAGGCAGCCCCTCGGGATAGCAGTTGTCAAAGACGACGCCCTCGGTAGCCAGCGCGTCGAGGTTGGGGGTCTCCAGCGGGCATCCTTGCCAGCCGTAGAAAGAAACGTGGTCCTGACGCAGCGAGTCCAACATGATCACGGCAAGGTTCATCGGTTGCATCCGCCCCTTTGTGGAAAGCGGGACCGCCGGTAAAGGCTAGGTGGGCACAGTTTATGTCGCCCCTCTGACGGTGTCAAACGCTGCCGGTGGCGCAGCCACAGGCCGGGCCACGACGAGCCGAGCTTCCCAGAATGCAGCACGACCGACGTCCTCTGTGGCGGCGGGTGCAAAGCATCGGACTCGGCCGCGCGCGCGTCGCTTTCTCGCGCGATCCCTTCATAGGGACGCGGGCGGACCGGTCCCGGGCATGGCGGTCCGGCCCGGTTGCGCAGCCGCATCATCACGGCAGAGCCGTTCTGAGTGCGCTGAACGGAACCCTCACGTGCCGGAGCGCGTCTGGGGCGCGGGGGCGCCGCTGCACAGGTGACGCCCGGCGCCCCTTCGCCTTCGGGGCCGGGCCGGCCGGGTCCGCGCGCAGGCGGCGCTCGGGGCGAGTTTGGCCTATTGAGGACTTGACTTTGAGTTGGCTGCCTCTATAATCTACGGTCAAATGTGGTCACCGGTAGCTCCTGGGAAGATGAGAACTGGCCGAGGAGGGTCTAAATGAACGCTTTCACGAAGGTCCTGGTGTTGCTGATTCTTCTGCTGAGTGTGGGTTTCGCCGTTTCGCAGATGGTTTTGTACGGCAAGAGAGAGGATTTTGGCCAGAAGTTCC
>JAUVVP010000225.1 GCA_030604585.1 Planctomycetota bacterium
CGTCAGGTCCCGGAACCCGGTGATGTCCAGTCCCCATCGGCCGGCCATGCCGATCGCCGGCCCCAGGTGCTTCAGGCCCCAGTCGGCAAAGCTGGTGCCCAGGTGCGGGGTGCTGACGGTGGAGAGGGACGCGACGCGCCCGTGCATGCGGTAGCGGAAGAGCATGTGACGGGCGTCGAGGCCACCCATGCTGTGCGCGATGATGTGGACCTTGGCGCAACGGGTGAAGTCCCCGGTGATCCTGAGCAGCTCATCCCGCAGTTCCCGGGCGCGCGTCTGCACGCCGGCCGCCCAGCTCACCTTCGAGTGGTAGGCCACGAAGCCGTGCCCGACCAGGGCGCTTCGTATCTTCCGAAAGTAGTGGAAGCGGTCGTCGTCGCTGTTGTCCATGTCAAAGGCCACGTTCATCAGCGCGTCGAAACGACAGATGCCGTGGGCAAGGATGATGGGATAGGCACTGCGCCCTTCTGGGGGTCTGTTCTCAGGCCGTCGCCGGCGGGGGGGAGGATGCATGCGCTCTGCCTTCTGTGAGCGGGTCCGCTGGGGGTCGGGGCCGGCCTACTGCGCGGCCGGGCGCTGTAGCAGCTCGACGAGTCTGACGGTGGCTGCCCGGCGCGCTTCCCGTATGCGGCGATTGAAGGGCCCGGCGGCGGCTTCGATCTGGGCGAGCCGCGTCCGCTGTTCCGGGGACAGGATGGCGTCGCGCTGTTGCCGGAACTCGTCCCGGGCTCTCTTCTGCGCTTGGCGGAACCGCTCGCGGCGCTCTTGCCACGCCTCGGGATCGTTCCCGGCCTCACGGTCCATCCTCTGCTGGAGAGCGTCGTGAAGGGACCTCTGCATCCTCCCGCGAAGCCGCTCCAACTCCCCGCGCGTCTGCTCGTCTAAGGCCAGGAAATCCGTCGGGTCAATCACGCCCATGCGCCGGCTCCGCATGACGGCCCGCGGCGAGGCTTCCTGGCCCGCCGCCGCAAGGAACTCCTCCCGCGCGGCCACCGTCTCGGCGGACAGCTCCGTCAGCACGGCCAGCACGCCGTCGTAGAGTTCCCTCTGCCGGTCAGTCAGCACCTCGCGCACCCTGTCCGCGTAGGCCGCGTTCAGCTCCCGCAGCATCCTCGCCTTTTCTTCTTCCTGCTGGAGGGCGAGCTGGAGGATGTGCTCGCGCTGGGCGGGCGAGAGGTCCGCCACCTGCTCGGCCAGGCCGGTCACGTCGTTGAGGGCGCGCTCGAAGCCGGGGATCAGCTCCGAAGTCAGCTCCAGGGCCCACTTCTCTCGGCCGACGCCGGACTCAGGACCTGCACGTCTCTCCTGCCCTTCCAAACGGATGTTCAGAAGCGACAGGGCCCCCAGTATCAGCACCATCATCAGAGCCAGCCGGTGGCCGCCGTATTGCCTGCGCATGATCGCCTCTTCCTGCAAGTACCACTTGATTGTATGCTCTCCGACATGGATTCTCGGCAGGGCGTCCCGTCGTGTCAAGTACCCGTCCGCGCGGCCGCTGCGGCCCTGTGCCGGGGCCGCCGTTCAAGGTGGCCTCCGGCGCCCTAAGCCGCAGCGGCGCGCGCAAGACCGCGCCCTGGCCGGCCCTCATCCGGACCGGCGGCGGCCCGGACCGACTGCACCGCCGCCGCACAGAAGCTGGGAGCGGATGGCCCCGGGCGCGCTCCTTGACAGGGCGGGCAGCCCGGCGCTATCTTCAGCCGCCACATCTCCTCAACCGCAGAAAGGACACGGACATGGCTGAACTGGCCATCAACGGAGGCGAGCCGGTGCGCACCAAGCCCTGGCCCGCGTGGCCCCTGTTCGACGAGGCGGAGGAGAACGCCCTGATCGAGGTCCTGCGCAGCGGGCGATGGTACTACGCCGACAAGGTGAAGGAGTTCGAGAAGGAGTTTGCCGCTTTCCAGGATGCGGGGTTCGGAATAACCGTCTGCAACGGCACGGCGGCGCTGGAGGCGGCGCTGGTCTGCCGCGGCGTCGGGGCGGGCGACGAAGTCATCATCCCGGCCTATACCTTCCAGGCAACTGCCGACGCGGTGCTGCGGGCCAACGCTATCCCCGTCTTCTGCGACGTGGAACTCGACACCTTCAACCTCGACGCCGAGGCGGCCGCCGTGCTCATCACCGACAGAACGAAGGCCGTCGTGCCGGTGCACTGGGCCGGGCTGCCCTGCGACATGGACCGCATCGGCGAGCTGGCCGCCGAGCACGGGCTGGCCGTCGTCGAGGACGCCTGCCATAGCTGGGGCAGCCGGTGGAAGGGGAAAGGCACCGGCGCGCTGGGCGATGCAGGCGGTTTCAGCTTCCAGCTCTCAAAGAACATCACTGCCGGCGAGGGCGGCATCGTCCTGACCGATGACGAGGAGCTGGCCGCGCTGATGCGTGCCTTCGTCAACTGCGGCCGCGGGATGGACGACCCCTGGTACGGCCACTACCGCCTGGGCAGCAACTATCGCATGACGGAGTTCCAGGCGGCCCTGCTGCTGGTCCAGCTCGGACGACTGGAGGAGCAGGCCGAGCGCCGGGCGGAGAACGCGCAGTACCTGAACGGGGAACTGTCCCGCATCGCGGGGGTTCACATTGTGCGCGAGGACGAGCGCGTCACGCGGCGCGCCTATCACGCATACCTCCTGCGCTATGTAGCCGCGGAATGTGACGGCCTGAGCCGGGAGGAACTCATAGAGGCCCTGAGCGCGGAAGGCATCCCCTGCTGGGGAAGCTACTCGGAGCCGCTCTATCGGAATCCGTTGTTCCAGCGCAGCGGCGACGGCCCCGAGTATTGCCCGCTCTCCTGTCCCTACTACGGCGGCCGGATGGACTACAGCGAGGTGGAATGCCCGAACGCCGAGCGCCTGTGCCGGGAGGCCATCTGGATGTCGCACAGCATGCTGCTGGGCACGCGCGAGGACATGGAGGACATCGTCGCCGCCTTCCACAAGGTCTGCGCTCAGGAATAGAATGAGGCGGCATTCTCCGGGCGCCGTGTGTCCGTCGGGGGGGAGGCGCAGCACCGCCGGGCCGTGCCGCGGCGGACGATCAACGGGAGGGCCGCGAAGACTCCATGAAGCGTTAGGGCAGGACACGCGGGAGAAAGCAATGGTGCGGATGGGGGGACTCGCGGGTTCTGCAACCGGAATGCAGCCAATGTGCAGGTTGGCCCACTCAGCCTTACTGCAGTCCTGCGTCGGTAGATACCGGAAGACCTAATCAGACGCCGCGTGCGTCTCGAACGCCTCGGGAAAGTGCCTTCGAGCTTCCCGGTGACCAACTAGCTGCGAAAGGATACGGTAGTTGCCCGCGTCTCGTCGGATACGGCCCGCCACGATTGCCGGATGGATACGCCGTGAGGCAGCGAAAGCTCGAGCGGCGTCGGCTGCCCGCGTCGTGCGCACCAATGCCTGCTCCCATATGTCCGGCGGGATAAGGGAGTCCGCTGCAAAACGGTCAGCTTCATCTTCAAGCTCGTCCCCCGACTCCTCCAGGTCGTCCAGAAAACACACGTGCCGGTCGCTTGCCAGGTGGAGGCTCACGTGCGCCAGTTCATGGCAAAGAGAGAACCAGAAGTTATCGAGACGATCGTGCCTGAGTGTCAAGGCAACGATCGGCGTTCCTGAAGGCGGGAGCATGGCAGCGCCATCCAGATGAGTCTTTGACAAGTGTCGCAACACAACCAAGGCGATCCCGTTCTTCGAAAGAAACTCTTGTGCCAGCGTGGGCCCCTGATCCAAGTAGCTGAGGTGAACAAGTCGTTCCATGAAAACCTGGTCGACCGCGTCCGGCTCATACTCATCCACCGGGCGTACCCCTGCCAATAGCAGAACCTTCGCCCGCCAAGCCATAAGGGCATACTCGTCCACCGTTGACCCCAAGCGTACGTGCTGCCGTAGCAAGGTGGCGCCCGGCTGGTCTGCTACAATCGGGGCGAGCAAGGGTCGCATGAGCTCCTCGGCGTGCTCTCTGGCATCCGCTGTTGTGCCGTCGAAGTCAGGAAACCACCCGGCCTTAAGCATTCCCCTAAAGGGAAACTTGGACCAGTCTAGGCCAGGTGGCTCGTCTGGAATCCTAGCTCCTTGTTCCTGCAGTAGGACCTCCGCGGGGATGCCAAGTCCCTGATGGAGGGCCCGGATCATCCTGAGACTCAGTGGCCGCCTTCCATTCAGCACTTCAGAGACCTTGCTTGCGCTACCAATGAATGGAACCAGGTCCCTTTGCCTCAGTCCTGCTTGTTCCATGCGGAATCTGATGGCCTCGATCGGATCGGGCAGCGCAATCGGGCACGTCTTGTCCTCATAGAGCTCGACGAGCGTTGCCAGAAGCTCAAGCTCGTCGTTCTCGGGCGTACTTCTCTCTACGCCCATAAGTGCATCAATGCGCTGAAGGGCTGCTTCGTGCTGGCGCTGAGTCTTGATAACCCCAGGGACCATCAGATCTCCTCCGCGTTGATCGCATCGTACTCCTTGTGCGTGCCAACGAAGCGAATAAACACTATGCCCGCCGCGTAATCAATGCGCACAACAAGACGATGTTTGTTGCCGCCAACATTAAAGACAACACGCTTGTTCTTCAGAATGCTCGCAGAGCCATACTGCGCCCTTATTGCGGCAGGTGTCGACCAGTTAGCCTGTCTGGCCTCTGCGTACCAAGCCTTCAACGGGCCTTCTGCGTCCGGCCTGGATTCCCAGAAGTCCCTCAATGCCTTCTTGGCGATGATTCGCAACTCCAGTATACCCTATCTGGGACCTTTGTCAAAAGAAATGTTCCCATTTCGGGAATATCACTGTCTTTGGGCTGCCCGAATGGCATGCAGGGCTCTCCCTCGGCGTCGCGCCAGCTATGATGGCCCGGCCACACGCCAAAAGTCGCCGTCGGCGCCCACCACGGGATGCCCGCCACGAGAGCGATGAGGACCACAGGACAGGCAAGCCCTCCCCCAAGACGGCGCCCATGATGGTCTCGCCTGGGATACCTGCCACCAAGAATGC
>JAUVVP010000308.1 GCA_030604585.1 Planctomycetota bacterium
GCTGTGTTGTCGGCGCAAAACGTCCTCAACGTGGCGTCCAGCCACGCTTCCGGCGTTTTGCGCCTGCCGCCTTGCCCTCGGGCTTCTCGCTCGTCCTCGTCACGAACGGGGTTTTGCAGTAGCCCCTAAGGGGCCTGCCCCCTTTTCTCCCACCACCACCACCGGACCTTTCCGCCAGGACGATCCCGAAAGCCATCGCGTGCTCGCCTTTTTCCGCGAGGTTCCTGCCCCGCAGGCCTGAGTGGGCCGTCCCTTGCCCGCGCTTCGCAAAGGCCTGTGATGACACCGGTTTAGGCACTGTGAGCGCCGGCCCCCCGGAACAGGAACACGGCCGGCGTGTGTATGGATTCGGCCGCCATGTTGATTTCCACTTCCGCCGACGGCTACCATCAGGGACGTGCGTTTCACGTGGAACAACAGGAGGCAAGGATGGCCGAGAAACGGCGGTTGGGGCGCGGGCTGGAGTCATTGATCCCCGATATGGACCCCGGGCCGGCGCCGGGCGACGGGCCGGAGGGCATTCCGCTGAAGAAGATCGAGATGAGCCCGGTTCAGCCCCGCTTCGATCTGGACCTGGGGGAGCTGGAACGGCTGGCGGACTCCATCCGGGCCTCCGGCGTGATCCAACCGGTGGTTGTCCGCCCCGCGGGAGACCTGTTCGAGCTGGTGGTGGGCGAGCGGCGCGTGCGCGCGGCCAAGCTGGCCGGCCTCGAGACGGTGCCTGCCCTGGTGCGGGATGTGCCCGACGAGAAGATGCTCGAGCTTGCCCTGGTCGAGAACATCCAGCGGGCGGACCTCAACGCGATGGAGAAGGCGCAGGGCGTCCGCCGGATGATCACCGAACTCGGCCTGACCCAGGAAGAGGCCGGCCGGCGGCTCGGCCTGGAGCGCCCTACCATCGCCAACCTGCTGAGGCTGCTCGAGCTGTCCGACGAGCTCCAGCAGATGGTTTCACGTGGAACGCTCTCAGCCGGTCACGCACGCGCGCTGCTGGCCGTCAAGCACGAGGGGGTGCGCTCCCGCCTGGCGCGCAAGATCGTGGCGAAGGGGCTCTCGGTGCGGGAAGCCGAACGCCTGGCGGCAAGGGAGGCGGCCACAGGGCGGACCACCAGGCTCACGCAGCCCTCGCCCAACGTCGTGCAGCTTGAAGAGGCCCTCTCGCAGGCCCTCGGAGCGCGGGTCGAGGTCAAACCGGCACGCAGGAAAGGCGGCAAGATCGTCATCCACTTCAACGACCACGACGACTTCGAGCGGCTCTACGAGGCCATAACACGGCAGAGGACAACCGACTACGCCGAAAAGGTCCCCGCCTGAGCCGCTGCACTGAATTGGGAAAAGGGGTCTGACGCTTTAGTCTGTGGGGGGGGTCTGCGCGCTTTTTCTCCGGCTGTTTCGTCTCGGCCCTCGGGCGCTACGGCATCTCGCGCAGCACCTCGAAGACCGTCCACCCACCGACCTGCCGGGCGAACAGGAAGCGCTCCGGAATCCGGCTGCCGGGCGCCTGCCAACTCAGCCCCACCTCGTCCCAGCGGTCGCGCGTCTCGGCCGCGTTGACCAGCAGGAAGACCTCGCGCCCGCGGTAGTCCTCCAGCACCTTGGCGATGCCCTCGGGCTCCAAATGCATGATGTGGACCCAGTGGTACTGCGGGTCCGGCGCAGCGGCCTCGACGAAGCCGTAGCCCGCGTAGCCCGTCACGATGAAGGTGCCGTTCGGATAAGCGTCCTCCAGGAACCGAACGACTCTGCGCACGTCAAGGGGGGCCGTCCGCAGGCCGGTCGGAATGTCGGCCAGCCAGGCCGCCGCGACGATCCCCGCGACCGCCGCCCCCGCCACGAACTGATGCAGCAGGGCGCCCCTTCTGGCCCGCGCCAGAGCCGAAGCCACCGGCACCCCTAAGGCGAACAACGCCACTATGCCGACCAGCAACCACGGGCAGTCCCAGGTCAGGATGGTGCGCAGATCCGCCGTGCCGAGGGCCAGCGGTCCCGACACGGCCTTCAGGAAGAACAGGGGGCTGCCGAGGACCAGCCAGTTGCCGCCTATCCACAGCAGGACGACGTAAACCGCCGGTAGGATGAAGGTTAGGACAGTCGCTTCGAGGAAGCTCCAGCTTCGCCGGCGCGCCACGGCGGCCATCGCCACAAGTAGGGCGGCTCCCAGCACGAGCAAGGCCCCCTGATAGCGCGTCGCCACGGCCATGCCGAGCAGTAAGGCCGAGAGCGCCAACTGGCGCAGCGTCGGCTCCCTGAGCCATGCCGTCAGCGCGCCCGCGCCGCAGACCACCAGGGCCACGAACAGCATCACGGTCTGCCCGGACTGGATGCTCAGCGCCACGGGCGGCAGCAGCAGCAGGCCGAGCATCGCCGGGTAGCGCAGCGCCGCACGGACACCGTGCCGCCGCCACATCCCGTTGATGTAGACCGCCAGGCAGACAGTGGCGCCGGCCGCCACGGCCGAACTCAGCGCGGGCGTGAAAGGCACCAGCGGCAACAGCGAAACGAATATGATAAGAACCGTCGGCAGAGGCGCCAGGTAGAGGGAGCCCACCAGGCCCTGCGTGCCCCGCGAGGCGCCCGCTATGACGTCGGCGGCCAGGGCCGTGCGTTGGCGCGCTTCCAGGGAGTAATGCTGCTCGTCCGTTTGCCCCGTCACGAGGATGGCCACGGCTATGGCGCCGGCCAGCAGGGCGGCAAGGAGCGTGTCGCGGCGCCGGGGAGTGCCCGTGTCCATAGCTCACCTGGCGAGAGGGGTGCCGGCTTTCCGCCCGTGGCATAGGCGGCCCGAACGTGCCGCCCCAGACTATCCCATAGGCCCGAGGCCGTCAAGCTGTGTGCCGCCAGCGGCTTCTGCTTTACAAACGGCCGTCGCTCCCGTAGCTTGACGCCGTGGTTCGGCCATTCCGGCCCGAGCAGTCCTGCATGAGGAGGTCCGCACGGTGGTCACCGCAGTAGCTCTGATCCACGCGAAGCGGGAGATGGTGGACGAGACGGCTCAGCAGCTCGTCAAGCTCAAAGGGGTCACGGAGGTCTACTCCGTTGCCGGTGAATATGACCTGGTCGCCATAATCCGCACGACGAGCAACGAGGATATGGCCGACCTTATCACCGGTTCGATGCTGAGGCTGGTGGGCATCGAGAGTACCACAACCCTAATGGCGCTCAAGGTTTACAGCGATTATGACCTTGACCGGATGTTCGCCGTCGGCCCCGAGCAGTAGCGGCGGCGTGGCGCTCGGAGCCCCGCGTCCCGAGCACGAGACCTGCCCGCCGGCTCTTTGGCCGCACGAGCACGAGTGAAGAGGTCGGCGGCAGTTCCGTTGGCTGAACATTCCGTGAGACGAGGAGTGTGAAGGATGGAGAAGGTAAGGTATGAGGAGATGCTGCCGCACGAGATAGTGGCCCGGCGCAGGAAGTTCCCGGCGGCATTCATCGGGCTGGGCGGACTGGAGTGGCACGGGGAGCATCTGGCCGTCGGAAACGATGCGCTGAAGGCCGAGAAGCTGTGCGAACTGGCGGCGGCGCGCTCCGGCGGCTTCGCGTTCCCCACGCTGTGGTACGGCGAGCCGCGGGTCGCCCATCTGATGGAGGTCAACCACGACGCCGACGGCGGCATCCGCCGGAAGATGAAGTTCAAGAAACGGAAGTTCTCCGAGACCTATTACGGCAACACGCCCCAGGAGCAGGCCGACTTCTACCAGCAGTTGATATACCACGTGCTGGTGCAGATGAATACGTTGGAGATGAAGGCGGTGTGCCTGCTCTGCGGCCACTACCCGCTGCACGGCTGGGCGGCGCCGGTTGTCGAGCGGTTCAACAAGGAGTTCAAGGACACGCGGGCCTTCGCGGGCATCGAGTTCCACTACCCGCGCAAGACGCCGAGCGTCGGGGGCGACCACGCCGCCAGGTGGGAGACCTCGTATCTGTGGTACCTGCGCCCGGATTGCGTGGACATGAGCGTCTTCCTGGGGCGCGGGGACGAGCCGCTCATCGGCGTGGGCGGCATTGAC
>JAUVVP010000166.1 GCA_030604585.1 Planctomycetota bacterium
GGAAGATCTGCTGAGTGATCCGTCGGCTCACTCCCACGACGGCCACCATTGCCGCCACGCAGACCCCCACCATCGCCAGCCTCGCCCACCTCCGGCCCGCCCGTCGCCATAGCGTGTCGGCTTCCACGGCCGCGCCCATGATGATGAAGAAGGCCGTCGGAATGCGCCACCGCGCCAGCACCCGCATTGCCTTGAAGACGGGCACTTTGCTGAGCCAATACGACGGGCTCCACGCATCAACCAGGCTGCAGCCCGCCAACAGGCAAAGAGCTGCCCCAAAGTGCCAGTACCTGGGTCCTCGGAAGAGCGAGATGCAGAACAATGCGACAACGGGCAGCCCGATGTAGCATCCGTACTCCCACCATGGGCGTATTGCCCCCGGTCTCTGGTGAAGTAGGTCCGTTATGGGGCTCAGGAACACCGCCGCCATATCTCCCCGGAGAGTCGCCACTGGCTCACTGGCGGTCACCGAATACTGCCTCACGTACCACATGGACAGGCCCAGCCGGAAGCCGGCAATGAGCAGGAACACGCCGAAGGCGATAGCGATCCCTTGTGCCACCCGCCAACGTCGGCCAGCACAAGTCGCGAGCACGCAGAGGGCAGCAACGGACAGAATGCAGGCCTGGAAGACCGCGAAGTAGTCGATCGTCTCCAGGACCATCAGCGCCATCCCGACGCCGAACAACCATCCGTAGAGCGGCCGCCTGCCCAGGCTCAGAGCGAAGTGCAGCAGCCAGGGAAAGAAGTAGATGACGGTCGTGTTGAAGTGCCCCGCAGTGATGTGCATGGCGAGGCCGCCACAGGCGATGAAGAGCAGCGCCCCGAACAGGGCGAACGGTCCGGACGCGTAGCGGCACAGCAGCCTCCTTGCCCCCTCGAAGCCGAGCAGAATGTGCGCTACCACAGAGAGCTTCAGCCCCAGCACCGTGCCGAACAGCAGGACGAACGGCGTGTGCACCGACAGGACACCGACCTGCGGGTTGGCAAAAAGCGGCAGCCCGCCACAGCTCCAGATGTTCCACCACGGGAACTGCCCGTAATGGACGATGCTGATCCTGATGGCCTCGTAGGCCTGGAAGAAAAAATCCCAATCGTCCGGCCAGGCTCCGAGCCTTCGTGGGTCCCTCAGCAGGTTCCAGACGACAAGCACGATCCCGCCAACTGCCACCCCTGCAAACAAGGCCGCCACGAGCGCCGTTTCGTGCCGCGTGGGTTGCCCGCCCCGCAAGGGGTGGCGGGGCAGCGTCGGAATGCCGTCGGGGAGATGGTTCGAGCTATCCATTTGCTGACCTGGGCCTCCCGACGCGTCCGCGTAGGTTAGCTGGTCGTTCCGCCCCAGCGGACGATTGGGAAGCGCGACCTCAGCGCTGGCATGGAACCCGCTGCCTGGGCGGTACTTGCCGGCCGGTCCGGCTTCAGCACAGGCGGACTTCTTCTTACAGGTGGCTGCGCACACCTGTCGCGTTTCGAAACCCGACGGCGAGGAATGGGCTCGGTGCAATTAACATGCCGTCAGGCCCCTTGCGCTGCCCCTGCGCTCTCTGGCCACGTCGTTGGCGTAGGACGCCCTCGGCGCACCAGCCACGCCTCCTGGCCTCTCGCAAGGTAGGAACACGGAACCCGCCTGTCCCTGCCATGCCAAGCGCGAGAGTCGAAACTCGCGCCGGCGCCCCCGTCAGGGCAGGAACTTGTCCACGTGGGACAGCTTCTCGGGCAGGTAGGTGTCTAAGACGTAGTTGAGGCTGTGCTTGGCGAAGGCCTGCTGCTCGACCCGCTGGCCCATCTTGAGCATCTTCTGGATGGCCTTCTGCCACGGCTTGTGATGGCGGAAGAACGGGTCGTTCCTGATCAGGTCCCTGGCGCGTTTCACGTCCACCTCGGTCAGCGGATGGGTCGGCAGGTCGTACTTCTCGATGTCGTAGGGGGTGACGCCGAGGAAGCTGGCCTCCGGCACGCAGAAGAACTCGTTGATGTGGGCGGCGTTGCCGCTGCCGACCTTCAGGGTGCGGTAGATGTTGCCGTAGCCGTAGGGGTCGCCGTCCACGAAGGCGTAGACGGGCATGCGGTTCTGCTCGCTGAGGCGGCGGATGAAACGCCGGCACGCCCGCGTCGGCACTCCGCCCATCGAGACGAGTATGCAGTTGGCCGTGCGCCAGAAGGAGTGGTTGTTGAGCCGCTGGAACATGCCCGCCGTCTCGATGGCCAGGATGAAGTCCGCTTTGGTCTTGAACTCCAGCTCCTCCACCGAGATGGGCACTGAGTAGGCCCCGCTGCCGAACCGGGTGCAGTCTATCTCGATCTGCTCGCCCGTGGTGCGGTCGCGGTCAATGACGATGAGTTCGCCGGCCACTTCGCCGCCCTTCTCCTCGGGGATGAACCCGAGCTGCTCCCTGTTGACGCCGAAGAGGGCCTCGACGTCCTCGATGACCGTGTCGGATTCGGGCTGCTCCTCGAAGCGCGCCTCACCCCAGTTCTTCGAGACGTAGTAGGCCTCCCTCTTTGTTACCTCCTCGCTGGCGTCTATCGCCTCTTTGGAGAGAGCCATCATGCGCAGTGTCTGCGCGAAGGTCTTGACGGTATTGTAGGTGAGGGTGCGGGTGATCTTGCCCTTCTTCAGCTTGAAGTAGCCCTCCTTCTCGTCGTAGGTGACGTTGCTCAGCGAGCGCTTGGGGAACTGCAACGTCGGCTTCCTCTTCTTGTCCACGTGCGTCTTGATCTGGCGGGCGCAGTCCAGTATCGCCGCCCGCGCCTTGTTCTCTGCCATGTTCGCGCCTCATGCAAAGAGTCAATCCATGCCCTCCGTCACCAGACAGGATAGGGCGCATGCGGGTCGAGAATCAAGCCCCCGTTTCCCCAGGGGACGCCGGCTGTGGCAACGCCACCCGTGGCCTCTCTGCTGCGCGCGAAAACGCCTTGCAATGCGTTGCCGATGCTGTATTATGGCCTGAGGCGTCATTAGCGTGGGGTTGTGGCCCTTCGCTTGGTTTGCTTCGCGGTCGATCTACGAGAGGGCGTGCTGATGCGCATCGTCATACGTGCCGGGGGCGTGGGGACCCGTCTGTGGCCATGGAGTCGGGGGGACCGTCCGAAGCAGTTCCTGCCGCTGTTCGATGGGCGCAGTTCCGTCCAGGTGGCCTGGGACAGGTTCGTTGGCTCCGGGCTGGCCGGCCCGGATGAGATCTACGTTTCGGTGGGCAAGCAGAGCCTGGACCTGGCGCTGGAGCAGCTCCCCGGGGCCGGTCGCGAGCAGTTCATCGTCGAGCCGGCGCTGCGCGACACCGCCGCGGCCATCGGACTGGAGACCGTGTGGGTGATGCACCGGGGCGGAGAGGCCATCATCGCCAGCGTGGGCAGCGACCACTACGTCGGCAGGCCCCAGGAGTTCATCAAGGCCCTGGCGGCCGCCGAGAAGTTCATCGAGCAACACCCCGGCTATCTGGTCGCCATCGCCTGCGAACCCACGCGCGTGGAAACCAACTACGGCCACATCAGGAAGGGCGAGACGCTGGCGGAGTACGACGACGTGGCCGTCTGCCAGGTGGCCGAGTTCACTGAGAAGCCCGACGACCGCACTGCGAAGCACTACACCGAGGCCGGCGACTATCTGTGGAACGCCAACTTCTTCGTCTGGGCCTCCGAGACCCTGATGAAACAGTTCCACGAGTTCGAACCGGAGATGTACGAACTGTTCGTGGAGCTGGAGGAAGCCATCCGGGAGCCGGACTTCCGCGAAGCCCTGCGCACCCTCTATCCGCGCATCAAGAAGGTGGCCATTGACTACGCCGTGCTGGAGCCCGCCGCGCGGGCCGGCCGCATGGCCGTCATCCCGGCCGCGATGCAGTGGAGCGACATCGGAAGCTGGGCCACCCTCACCGACGCCTTCCCGCCGGATGAGCAGGGCAACCTGCTGCTGGCCCCGGTGCTGGCCGAGCAGACCACCAACACCACCATCTTCGTAAGGAACCCCGACCGCCGCGTGGTCGCCACCATCGGCGTGGACGGCCTGGCGATCATAGACACCAAAGACGCGCTGCTCATCTGCACCAAGGAGCAGTGCGGCAAGGTCAAGCTCCTGGTCGAGAAGATGAAGGCCAGCGAGGAGTGGCGCGACCTGGTGTAGCTGGCGCGTGCGACGTTCCTGTACCCCCTGCAAATGCTGGTGGTCGGCACGGTTGTTGGAGGGCCTGAAGTGCGGCGGCCCCGTGGAACTTCGCGTGAGGACCCTCTGGACGCCGCGATACGCGAGATCTCGATACCGGAGAGCGAGGTATGCGCGTTTCTCAACTTCCGTGACTGCCTCAAAGAGCATTTCGGCCGTGACTGGTACTGCTGGCGGCGAGTGGAGGAAGACCCGCCGGACTACCTGTTGTGGTTATGCGGCCGTCAGGACCCCATCGGCGTCGAGGTAACGACGCTGAAAGCCTGCGAGGAGTTGCTGCGAGCCAACGCAACAGTTGACATGGCCCTCCGCTTCTTGCAGGAGGAGGCAGCAAAGATCAAGGCCCCCGGGGCCATGGAAATCCTGTATGAGCCAGACTCACCAGAATCCGTTCCAAACCGTAGGGAGTATTCGCAGCAATTCGCGCCTTTGCTCGATCACCTCCGCGGACTCACGGAAGCTGCAAGTGGCGAGCGCGTGATCACCGGCAGGTTCGGTAAGATCTCGGTATGGGGCTTAGGAAGAGCGTCCGGCGGCATACGAATACTCAACCAAGGGTTTTTCCGCGTTGCCGACGAGAGTCATTGGGGCCCTGACATCAACGAGGCAATAAAGCGCAAGACAGACCTGTACCGCAGTGCGCCTCACGAGCCTTGTTGGCTCCTCTTGAACCTGAAGCCATATCTGGTGGCTGTCAACGAGGCCGAGCAGTTTGTGTCGACCGGCGTAAAGGTAGAGCACGCGGACGAGGTTGCCAGCGTCTTCGAGAGGGTTTACGCTGTCACGGGCTACATTCCGGCTGGGTCGCGGCCTCCACGGAGCCCTTTGCGGCGGCTCTTGTAAGGGCGCCTTGTGAGACCGTGAGGGCGTGACAGGGAGCAACTGGCCGTGTCTGTTGAGACGCTCGGCTTGACTGCCGCGCCGCCGGCGGTAGGCGCCCCCGGCCGGGGCTGCTCGCCCGCGAGGTGACTTGACGGACGCCTGCCGGCGTGACATGCGAGGGAATGCCTGTCGTGCAGCAAACGGCGCCGCGGTTGCGCGGGGTGAGATCCGCGTGACCCGGCCCGCGGGGTCCGGGGGGACACGGTGGCCTTGCGCCGGCAGCGTCCGTCGGCGAGGCGTGCAGTTCCGGCGCGACCATGCCTTGACAAATCCACGCGGCCGTGCCATAAAGGTGGGGTTCGTGGCAAGGCGGTCCATCGTTCGCCTGGGGGGAGACACGATGTGGCGATCCCTTCGACTCGTCGGTCTTGCTCTCGTAAGTGCCCTCTTCTCCGCTCCGGTCCTGTTCGCCGGCCCGCCCGATGAGGCCGTCGCGGCGGAAGCCATCGAGCTTCCGAAGCCGGTGAAGGTGCTGACCATCAAGGCTCAGACCATCATCGGCGAAGTGATCGAGGAGACCGATGACCGCCTTGTGGTCTTCGACCTGATGGCGGGCGAAGAGGCGGTGCTGGACTGGGACGAAGTCGCTGCCGTGGACCGCACGTACTCGGACGCCGAGGCCGTGCTGAGGGTGGGCCTTGACATGTACGTGGCCTGGCGCGTAGGGCGCCTGCCCCGACCTCCGTCCGTCGGA
>JAUVVP010000337.1 GCA_030604585.1 Planctomycetota bacterium
GTCCAGGGCGGCACATATCTCCAGCATGCGCCCGGCCACGTCCGTGCACAAGCGCCGGCTCTCGATGACGCACGGCCCGGCCACGACCAGCAGAGGCCGGCCCTCGCCCAATGCGATGCTGTCCGTTATGCTCACCTCGCCCATTTGCGCCGCTCCCCTCTCAGGGGCAAGGATGACTGTGCACACCTTGGCCGCCCCATCGGCCGGCAGCAAGATAGCAAATACCTTGACAGTGGTCAAACTTTTTGTTAGCGTACCGCAGATGTCCCCCATGGTCTGTGGGGGCTCTCCCGCCCGCACCTGCGGGTCCTAAGCCCTTTCTTCAGAAGCGATTATGACACCTGTCGCCGCCAAGCGAAAGCTCGATGATCTGCTGGCCGGACCGCTGGGCCGCCAGAACTTCGCGGAACTGCTCGATCACATCTACGACAGCTACGCGACCGTGGACCTGACCGACAGCCGCATCAGGCAAATGGAGGCCGACCTGGCCGGCCTCAGCGGCGAGGAAGCCCGGGACCTGGCCGAGAGGCTGGGCGTTCTCCACTTCGCCCGCGGCAACTACGAGGCCGCCGCCGAGAAGCTGAAGGCCGTGCGCACGCGCAAGACGGCCCTCCACTTCCTTGGCCGTGCGCTGCTGACGATGGGCCGGGAGCGCGAGGCGCTGGACTGCCTCGTCCATGGCCGCTCGGGCGACGACGACGTGGCCACCGACGTGCTGACGGTAGAGGCCTACTGCGTCCTGCGGGAACCGGAAGAGGCCCAGAAGGTCCTTCAGAAGTACAAGCCGGAGGAGGAGTCCTCGGCCGGCCTGCTTTACGCCCGGGGGCGCCTGGCCGACCTGAACGGGGAGTACGGCGAGGCCATGGAACTCTACGAGGCAGCGCTGGAACAGGACCCCAACCATGCCGAAAGCCTGTTCCACCTGGCCCAGGACTGCGACCTGAACGGCGAAGACGAGCGGGCGATGGAGATCTACCGGCGATGCGCCGGCCTGCGGCCAACCTTCGTCGGCGCCCTGATGAACCTGGGCATCCTTCTCGAAGACCACGGCATGTACTACGACGCCATTGACTGCTACAAGCGCGTGCTGGCCATAGACCCCCGCCACAAAGCCGCCCAGCTTTTCCTGAAGGACGCCGAGTCCTCCGTCTCCATGTACGTTGACATCGCCAAGTCCCGGCGCCGGCAGCGCATGGAAGAGATCTTCGGCCTGCCGGTGAGCGGCTTCGAGCTGAGCTCCCGCAGCAGGAACGCCCTGGAGCGCAGGCACATCACGACGCTGGGCGGATTGACCAGAGTAACGCGCGACGACCTGCTGAACGAGAAGAACTTCGGCGACACGAGCCTGGAGGAGATAGAACACCTGCTGGCGCGTTACGACCTGGCGATCGGGGAGGGGCCTCCGGGCAGCAGTGCGCCGGCAGCCGAGGGCGCAGAGGAGCCGGCCGAACAGGAGGAGTTGAACAGGCCGGTCGAAGCGCTCGATCTCTCCACCCGCTGTCGCAAGTGCATGGAGCGGCTGGGCGTGAGGACCATCGGCGAGCTGGTTCGGTTCAGCGAAGAGGAACTCCTGGCGGCCCCGAACTTCGGCTCCACCAGCCTGAACGAGATCAACACCAAACTGACGGCGCTCGGGCTCGCGCTCAAGGCCGAATGATCTCCGGATGATTGATTTCCTCCACGGCGTACTGGTCTCCAAGACTCCCGCCGCCGTGACTATCCGAATGGCCGGAGTCGGGTTTCGCGTCCTGATCCCTCTGTCCACCTACGAGGCGCTCCCGAAGGAGGGTGCGGAGGCCCGGCTGCTGGCCCACCTCCACGTGCGCGAGAATGAGCTGACCCTCTACGGGTTTGCCACGGAGCTGGAACGTGAGTTCTTCCGGATGTTGCTCGGGGTGAGCCACGTCGGGCCGATGGTTGCATTGCGGGTGCTGAGCGCCTGCCCGGCAGCACAGTTCAAACGCCACGTGCTGGAGGAGGACGCCGACGCCCTGAAGGCCATGATCAAGGGGATCGGAGCCAAGACTGCCCGGCGCCTGATCCTGGAGCTTCAGGGCCCGGTGGAGGAGCTGGCCGTGGCGCCCAGTGAAGGCCCGGCCGGCGAGGGCGCCCGGGATGCCGTCCAGGCCCTCATAGCGCTCGGCGAGTCGCGCGCGGCCGCCGAGCAGGCGGTCAAGGCTGCCGTGGTGAAGCTCGGCCCCGACGCCGACGGCCAGAAGTTGCTGGCCGAAGCCCTGTCCGGTTGATACTGTAAGCTGGGCGGATAGGTATCACCATCACCGCTCGGGGGCGCGACGATGAACGACGAAAACATCTACTCAGGCTTTCCACAGGACGACGAGCGGAACGTGGAGACCGTGCTGCGGCCGCGTTCGTTCGCGGAGTTCGTCGGCCGACAGGACACCGTGGAGAACCTGCACACCTGGATCGGCGGCGCCACGGCGCGCGGCGAGTGCCTGGACCACGTCCTCTTCAGCGGGCCGCCCGGCCTGGGCAAGACGACCCTTGCTTACATCATCGCCAATGAGTTGCAGGTCAGCATCAAGAGCACCAGCGGCCCCGCCCTTACCAAACCGCGCGACCTGGTCGGCCTGCTGACCGGCATGCAGCGCGGTGACATCCTGTTCATAGACGAGATACACCGGCTCGAGGTGCGGGTGGAGGAGTATCTGTACACTGCGATGGAGGACTTCTTCATCTCCATCATCATAGACCCCGGTCCGCACAGCCGCTCCATCAGGATGGACCTGAAGCCCTTCACGCTGATCGGGGCGACGACGCGGGAGGGGCTGCTCAGCCCCCCGTTGCGGAGCCGGTTCCAGATACGGGAGCGGCTGGACTTCTACAGCACCGAGGACCTGACCCAGGTGGTGGAGAACAGCGCCCGCATCCTCGGCATCGGGGTCGAAAGGGCGGCGGCGGGGCTGATAGCCTCTTGCTCGCGGGGCACGCCGCGCCTGGCCAACCGGTTCCTGCGGCGCGTGCGCGACGTGGCCCATGCCGGAGGCGGCGAGCTCGTCACCCCCGCCATCGCAACCGACGGGCTGCGACGGCTCGGCGTGGACGAGATGGGCCTGTGCGAGATGGACCGCAGGATACTCCGCGTGCTGGCCCAGAACGGGGGCCGACCGGTCGGTCTGAAGACAATCGCGGCCGTCGTCGGCGAGCAGGAGGGCACCATCGAGGACGTCTACGAGCCGTTCCTGATCCGAGAGGGGCTCCTCGAGCGAACCGCGCGCGGACGGGCCATCACCCCGCGGGGCATCCAGATGGTGGGCGCCGGCCCGGACGAGCAGCGGGCAAGCAGCGGTCAGGCCGGCCTTTTCTGATGCCGCCGCCAATCCCCGCGCCGGAGCAGGTCCGCGCATGAGGATCCTTCTTCACATCTGCTGCGCACCGTGCAGCATCGGCCCCTACGAGGAGCTGGCGGGCCGGGGACACGATGTGACCGGCTACTTCTACAATCCCAACATCCACCCGCTCATCGAGTTCCGCCGGCGCAAGAAAGCCCTGAAGGTGCTCCAGGAACGCATGCCGATCGGCGCGGTCTACGAGGAGGACTACGGCTTGATGGACTACCTCGCGGCGGTCCGCTGGTCGTCGCCGGACAGGTCCGAGCGCTGCGCGGACTGCTACCGCCTGCGGCTGGCCCACACGGCCCAGGAGGCCGCCCGGCGCGGCTTCGAGGCGATCAGCACCACGCTCCTGGGCAGCAGCCGGCAGGACCATGCCCTCATCA
>JAUVVP010000491.1 GCA_030604585.1 Planctomycetota bacterium
CAGTTGGGCCTGGAGCGCTTCAGCGTCTGGTTCCGCCAGACCGAACTGATGGGCGCCGACGAGGACCGGCTCGTGGTCGGGGTGCCGAACGTCGTCATCCAGCAGTTCCTCAGCGCGCGCTACACCGATGCCGTGGCGGACGCCGCGGCGGAACTGGTCGGCGGGCCCATGCAGATAAGCTTCGAAGTGGGGCCGCGCCTGTTCCGCGAAATGAGGGCACGCCGGAACTGCGAACCGCGGGAGTCCGAGCCCGCCAACAGCGACGGGGTTGTCAGCTTCCACAGGGCCGGGGCCTTCCCCCGCGTGCCCGCCGAGTGGGGCTTTGAGCGGTTGATCGTCTCCCGGGCCAACCGGCTGCCCTTTGCGGCGGCCAGGGAACTTGCCGGACAGGAGAACCCCAGGTTCCAGCTCCTCTACGTCTGCGGGGACTACGGAACGGGGAAGACGGCCCTGCTGCGGGCCATCTTCGCGCTGGCGTCCGCGCCCGAACGCGGCCTCGAGCCGATCTACATGGCCGCCGAGGATTGGTGCAACGAGTACTACCTTGCGATACAGAGGAAGACCACGCACCGCTTCCGCGACCGCTATCGGTCGCGCGGCATGCTGCTGTTGGACGACGTCCAGTTCCTTCAGGGGAAGGCGGCGGGCCAGGGCGAGCTACTCCACACCGTCAAGCACATCCTCGGCAGGGGCGGACGGGTCGCCCTCGGCAGCGCGCTCCATCCGGGCGAGCTGAAAGAGCTTGCCCCGGCGCTGCTGTCCCTGCTGCGGAGCGCCTTCCCCGCCGTCCTGCGGCCTGCGCGACAGGATGAGCGCCTGGACGTCGTCAAGCAGTTGTCCGCCCGGCGGGGCCTGGACGCCGTCGAGGAGGTTCACCGACTGATCGCTCAGAGCCACGGCGACAGCTTTGCCACGATGGAGTCGGCCGTCTGCTGCCTGGCGCTCTACGCCGGCCTGGAGGGCAGGGGCAAGCTGGAGCTGTGCGCAGCGCAGGACGCCCTGGCGGTCATGCACCCGGCGACGCCGCAGCCCGTCGGACCGGCTGAGATCAAGGAAGCCGTCCTCGATGCATTCCCCATCAGCGCGGAGCAGCTCACGGGCCGGTCGCGCTCCCGCACCGTCTGCCGCGCCCGCCAGGTGGCCATCTACCTGGCCAGAGGGCTGACCGACGCCTCGCTGACCGAGATCGGCCGCGCCTTCGGGGGCCTCACCCACAGCACCGTCAAACACGCCGCCGACAAGATAGCGCGCAACCGCCGGACCGACCCTCAGCTCGCCTCGCTGTTGGAGCGGCTCGAACGGAGGCTCGGCGCGGCCTGAGGCGCGGCCGGCCGTCTCCTGCGAGCCTATTGACGTTTGCGCAGCAGAAGAAACGCCTCGTCCTCAGCGAGCGGTCCTCGTCCTCGTAATCCCTGCGAGAACAACGGCTTCGAGAACGAGGACGACGACGAGGACGAGGACGACTCTCCGAAGACTGTTTCTTCTGCCAGCGCGAAGCTCATTAAGAGCTGCCCCTCGCGCCCCGCGGTGAGGCCGGACTCCCGCTACCCGAGTTTGCGCGCCTGGGCGTAGCGCCGGTTGGCGAACGCCCAGTTGGCCGCGCCGAGGAAGCCCTTCACGTAGTCCCCACGGCGGTTCTGGTAGTCCAGATAGTAGGCGTGCTCCCACACGTCGCAGACCAGCAGGGGCACGACGCCCCAGACGGTCAGGTTCTGGTGTTTCTCGGCCTGGAGCACCAGCACCCTGCGGCCCATCGGCTCGTAGGCGACCACGCCCCAGCCGCTGGCCTCAGCGGCGCGAGTTGCCGCCGCGAACTGTGCCAGGAAGGCCTCCTGCGAGCCGAAGTCCTTCGCCACGGCCTCGGCCAGGGGCCCCGTCAGCGCAGCGCCGCCGGGCGTCATGCTGTTCCAGTAGAGCGTGTGGAGCACGTGGCCCGAGCCGTGAAAGGCAAGGCTGCGGCTCAGGCGCTTGATGGCCCCGTAGTCCCCAGCCTGCCGCGCGGCCGCCAGCTTCTCCAGCGTGGCGTTCAGCCCGTTCACGTAGCCCTGGTGGTGCTTGTCGTGATGCAGCTTCAGCGTCTGGCCGGCCAGGAACGGCTCAAGGGCGCCGTAGGCGTAGGGCAGCTCCGGCAGGACGTAGGTCCCGCGCGGTGGGGCGGCCGTTATCGCCGCCACGCCCGCCTCCTCCGCACCGAGCGCCGAACCGGCCGTCCCGCCCGCCATCGCGGCCGCCACCGAGCCGATGCCGACCGTCTTCATGAAGTCCCGCCTATCCATGCCGTCTCGCATCGCACAACTCCCCCCGTGCGAAAAGAAGTGGGTCCTGTCACACCAGGCGCCGCACATGCCCCCACGCGGTGTTCCAGCCATCCACGATAACCCCTGCGCGCCCCCGCGTCAACTTGCCGCACCAGCGCAGCGAACGGAGCTCCTCCCCATTGTCGTAACCGATGTGACGACCACGGATTCGAGCAGGAGCACGAGAACGAGAACGAGCTGTCACGTAGTGTTTCTTCTGCCAAGGCAACGTCTCTTGGAGCC
>JAUVVP010000080.1 GCA_030604585.1 Planctomycetota bacterium
AGGGAGAGGTCGAGGCGGATCCGGGTGGCGCCTGGGCACGGACATGCAACGACGACTCGAACGTCCTCCTGCTGTTCCCGCTGCAGCCCGGCGGGGCCCGCCTGCAGGTGCACGAAGGCGAGAGGGATCCTCTGCGCGGCTGGCTGCCCGGCCGGGGGGAGTATGTGGCGGCCCCGCAGGTCTGCCTGCTGGTTGACCCCGTCCCGGCGGGGTGGACGGACCTGGCAGCAGTGCTGATCCCGTTCAGAGGGGAGCGCCCGCCGGAAGTCGCCGCCGAGGCACCGTCCCCGGGAGGTGTGAACCGGCTCACGCTTCGGTGGGACGACGGGACGGCGGACGAGCTTTTCTGGACCGGCTGCCTGGCACGGGCCGTCGGCGTGCAGGACGATTTCGAGACCGATGCGTCTCTCGTCCACGTGGCGACCGACCCGCACGGTGCAGTCTCCCAGGGACTCGTAGTTGATGGTACGTTCATACGGCCGTTCGCCCCCGGAGTGCGCCCGGCGCCGGAGACCTTTACACTAAAGGAATCTTAGACGGCAGGCCCAGGACAGTGCGGCATGGCCCATGACTCAGGAGACTGCAGCATGGCGGAGGAACCCGTTCGCTACGGCATGATCGGTTGTGGGGAGATCGCGGTCCAGGCCTTCGATGCCCTCATGGCGGCCGGAAACGCGACCCTCGCGGCCACGTTCGACGTGGAGCAGGAACTCGCCCAGGACCTGGCGGGCAAGACGGAAGGGGCGGTCGCCTGCGCCAGCCAGCAGGATCTGCTCGCGCGAGACGACGTAGACGCCGTCATCGTCTCGACGCCGCACTACCTGCACGCGCCCGTCGCCATTGCGGCCGTTGAGGCCGGCAAGCACGCGCTGGTCGAGAAGCCGATCGCCTGCAGGGTCGCTGAGGCCCGGCGGATGGTCGACGCGGCCGCCGCCGCCGACCGGAGACTGGGTGTCTGCTTCGTGCACCGCTATACCCCGATCACGCAGGGCGTGCGCCGGTTCGTCGCCGAGGGACACCTGGGGACGATCATGAGCTGGGTTATCGTGGGGATGGGCCACAAGGAGGATAGTTACTGGACCGGCGGCTACACCCAGCGTGCCAGGACCGTCTGGCGAATGCGCCGCGAGACTGCCGGCGGCGGCTACCTCATCATGAACACTATCCACACGATCGACTGGCTCCGCCACCTCACCGGGCAGGAAGTCGTCGCCGCCAGAGCGGCCGGCGGGACCTACAACAGCCCGGAAGGCGTCGAGGTCGAAGACCTGTTCAGCGCGTCGGTGACGCTCTCGGGAGGGGGCATCGGTATCATCGCCGGCGGGTCATCCGTCCCGGGCGGCGGACTGAACGAGACCCGGCTGATCGGAACGAAGGGACAGATGGTATTCGAGGGGTCGGGTCGCGGGGCGACGGCCGTCTTCCTCACGGACGGGGCCGAGGTCAACGGCCAGGAGGTGCCCGCCGGCGAGTGGACGGATGTGGATTTCTCCGACGGCAAGAGCGGTAACGCCCGGGCTCTGACGATAGAGGCCTTCGGGCGTTGGGTCAGGGGCGAGCAGGAGTTCCTGGCCCCCGGCGATGATGCGCTCAAGACCCTCCAGGCCTGCGAGAGCATCTACCGGGATGCCGGGCTCTTCGATGGCTAGCCTGCGCTCAGGCGCCGAGGTCGGCCAGCAGGGCCCGAACGTAGGCCAGGTCCTGCTGCGCGTACCACTCCCGGTCGCCGGGCCGCGGGGCCTCGACGCAGATGGGACCCTCGTAGCCGATCTGCATCAGCAGCCGCAGGAGTTCGACGATCCCTACCGGTCCTTCGGCTGGTAAGGGGACGGCCGGGGAGGACTGGCGACGATGAAGCTGCCACGTGACCTGATCCACCGGAACTGCGGGCGGCTCGACCTGGCGCTGCCGGAGGCCGGCCCGCTTGCGAAGCTGGAGTCGAGTTCGCCGAGGGCCAGACCGGCTACCAGTTCCTCACGACCGAAGCGCACCTGGACGCCATGCGACAGGCGGGCTCTGCCGCGGGCTGCATCTGGCGGAAGCGCCAGTTCGCCGTGCTGTGCGGGAAGAAGGTCGACGCCGGGCTGGAAGAACTTGGCTGAATCCCATCCCGTCTGCAGTTCCACCGGCCCCGCCATCGGCTACTCCTCGCTGATCGGAGTCAACGCCAGCCGGGATGGGAGATCTCCACGCGGTAGGCCGTCAGGATCCCGCACATGAGGATCACGGCCGCGGTCAGGTAGGTGCGCTTGCCCTCCAGTCACTTCGCGATGCCGGCCGACGTTGTCCGGGTCGGAGGCGATCTCCCACGTCCCGTCCAGGCACTGCGACTGTCGCTCCATCGGGGGCGCTGCGCTATTCGACGAGGGTGTAGAGCGAATCCTCCGGCAGCCGCACCGTCAGGCCAGCGCCCGTCGTGGCCGTGTCGGCCGTGCGCCCGATCTCGTAGCCGGTCTCGCTGAGCACCTGGGCCGTGCGGGCCCGGTCGCCCTTGAGTGTGACGGAGGCGTCCACCTTCACCATGTTCATGGGGTAGCCGCCCAGGTCCGAGATGCTCTTCTTGCCGTTCGCCGGCTCGGTGGCGAACCCGTAGGGCAGGTCCTCCGTGCCGGCCTGGATGAGGACCTTCCCGGACTCGGCCAGGGGCCGGCCGTCCAGCGAGACGACCAGGATCGAACCGTACTCGTTGCCCGATTCGATCGTCAGGTCGCCCAGCTCGATCGACCCGGCCGCGCTGAGGACGCCGCAGGCGCCCTGTGCGTAGGGCGTGTCCACGGTGATGGTGCCCTGTGCGTAGTTCCACCGGATCTGGCCGGTCAGGCTGGTCACTGTGCTGGTGGCGCGGTCGATGGCGTTGCTCAGGTCGGCCATCTGGACGCCCGGCTCGTCGTCGGTGATCTGGCGGACGACCCGGCCGGTGAAGAAGGAAAGCCGGTCGGCCTGCATGGCCGCCTGGTCGGTGGCACCTTCCAGTTCGCCGATGCGTGAGTCCCAAAGCGCGTCCCTGCCGGACATCTCGAAGAGGGCGGCCTCCTGGTAGGCGTAGATGTCCTTGAGCCGCAGCCTGTCCGTCAGGGCGGGCGGCGCCTCAGCCACCCACCCCATGCGGTAGAGGAGTGCGGCCGCCGGGAACTGGCCCAAGACGGAGGGGGAGTTGACCTCCCAGACGCCCATCTGGCTCGTCCACTCCGGCCCGTCCCACGAGAAGAAGCACCACCCGTCGATGCCCAGCATCGTGCCGTACGTGGCGACCAGGAAGGGCCACTCCGTGCGGAACCGATTCGGCCGCGTCCAGCTGTTCTCGGTGATCATGTAGGGGTAGCCGTCCATGTGGGCGACGGTGAAGGGCTCGGGGAAGTGGGGGTGCCTAAGCGCGCTTCGGTCGGAGTAGGTGTCGCCGACGTCGACGGCGTAGAAGCGCTCGGGGCGCGGGTCGTACTCCACGTCGAAGTAGATGTTGTTCAGCACGGAGTCGCCGGCGGTGTAGGTGTAGTTCTCCAGCACGCCGAGGGTGCGCGGGTCGGCCGTCTTCCAGTTGCTGCAGGTGATCAGGTTCTTCACCCCCAGCTGCTCGCGCCAGTCGGCCACCATCTTCTTGTAGAAGTCCATCTGCCAGTCGGTCATGAACTCCATCTGGTCGCTGCCCCGGGCGGCGTTGCGCTGGTTGCGGGCCCAGTCGTTGTTGGTGAGATGGCCGACCGGGTAGAGGCCCAGGCGCCCCTCCGCGGGGCGGTCCAAGGCGAGGTCGGTGAGGCCGGAGGGCGGCCTGTCCGGACCCCAGTGCACCAGGGCGGCGTCGACGGAGCCGTACTTCTCCGCGGCCCAGTCGCCGAACGCCTTCTCGATCAACTCCAGCGTCTGCGGGACGATGTTGTCGGGCCTGAAGGTCCAGAAGAAGAGCGAACTCTCGTTCTGGATCTCGACGAAGGCCACCGTGGGGTCGGCCGACATGGGCAGGCCGGTGTAGGGGTTCTCGGTGTTGAGGAGCGCGCCCACCCAGCGCAGGTAGATGTCGCGCATCTTGGGGTTGAAGAAGAGCAGTTCCACCGCGGGCTTGCCCTCCCCGTAGCCGGGGAAGCCGTCCGCCTCGGACATCCGCACGCTGGTGTGCCACCAGATGTGCCCCAGGTAGACGTAGATGCCCTCGCGCTTCAGCGCGGCCACGGCGTAGTGCAGCCGGTCCAGGCTGCGGCGGAACCTTTCCTCGTCGCCGCTGCGCCACGCACCGAAGAGCCCCGACATCTGGAAGCGCACCATGTTGACGCCGTACTTGGCCAGGCGCCGCGCCGTGGCGTCGACCTTCTGCCGGTCGGCGCCCATCACGCCGCCGCCCTGCACCATCCAGAAGCGCACGGGGTCGCCGCCGCCCAGCACGAAGCCGTCGCCCTCCCGTCGCACGAAGCCGCCCTGGCCGGACTCTTCCTCGTTCAGGTAGCTGAGGTCGATGGGGCAGTCGTCGGAGAGGGGGTCGGCGTCCGGCTCCCAGGCGAAGTAGCCCGGCATGGCGTGTCCCGACTTCTCGCCCGGCTTCAGCTTGCCGCGCGGCATGAAGGGGCCGTCGATCAGCATGAAGCAGTCGAAGGCGCCGCCGCCCTGCGGCTGCAGCATCTCGATGTGCAACTCATGGGTGCCGGCCTCCAGCGTGACGTCGCCGAGCGAGGCCCAGTTGGCGCCGATGAACTTGCGCAGGTTGGTCGTGTCCGCCAGGGCGACGCGCCGGCACTCCTGCCAGTCGGCCTCGTCGCCGAACCGCCAGCGGAACGGGCCGTGGTGCCAGAACTTGCGCACCCAGAAGGCGTGGGTGCCCGCCGCCGGCACGTCCACCTGGTACTTGATGAAGTAGGGCGTGTCCGATGCGGGGCCCGCGGGGTTCAGCCACGTGCCGCCGGAGAGCTTGTCGCGCTCGGCCTGCGTGATGTCGCCCGGGTAGGCGTGGCCGGGGTCGGGCAGGTTGGTCTCGGCAAAGTCCTCGCCCTCCCACCAGATGTAGCCGGGGGCCTCCTCAGCTGCGCGGGCCGTGCCGCACGCCGCCAGGACCAGCAGCAGGGCCAGGCCGGTCACGAACGTCGCCGTCCGCACATGGTCACGTTCCATCATCTCGCGTCTCCACGTTGGGGTTCGATGGAGTGCGGTCAACATGCTACGCCGTCGGACGGGGCCCGTCAACAGGCGCCAAGGTCGGCCAGCAGGGCCCGAACGTAGGCCAGGTCCTGCTGCGCGTACCACTCCCGGTCGCCGGGCCGCGGGGCCTCCACGCAGATGGGGCCGTCGTAGCCGATCTCCATCAGCAGTCGGACGAACTGGCGGTTGTTGATCTCGCCCTCGCCAAGCCCTGTGGGCAGGCGACCGGCCCCGCCCCGCAGCGGCGCCGAGTTCTTCAGGTGGACGTAGTGGATCCTGTCGCCGAGACTCCTTACGGCTTCCTCGAGCGAGGGCCGTTCGTCGAACTCCACCATGTTACCGTAGTCCAGATTCACGCCGATCGACGGGCGGCCGATCCTCTCCACGAGCTGTCGCGCGGCGTCCACGGTGTCGTGCAGGTAGACCATGTGCGTCTCGAAGCCGAAGCGGATCTCCAGGTCATCGAGCCCGTCCGCCATGCGCCGGCAACCGTCCACCTGCCACTCCCACTGCTCCTCGGTGGCTGTGAAGGACCCGTGGCTGGTGTATTGGGAGTAGGGGATGCTGCTGTCCGGATTGCGGAGGGCGCCTGTGAGCAGGTTGACCGTCCTGACCCCGAGGCGCTCGGACACGTGCCTGTAGAAAGCAATTGCATCCTCTACCTCACGATCACGTTCGGCCGCGTCCTCCTTGACCAGTAGTGGCCCGGGGTAGCCGAACAGCACGTGTTTCAGCCCGGCGGCCTCAACGCCCTCCTCCAGCTCGGCCAGATAGTCCTCGGTGCTCTCCTCGACGCCGCTTCGCCTGCGCCGGAACTCCACCCCGTCGAAGCCCCAAGCCGCCGCCTTCCTGCATATCTCGCTGACGGTCTGGCCCTGCTCACAGTAGTTCACGTGCATGATGATCTGGTACGCCATGGCTTGTCCCCCAGTCTCTGTCACGCCGCAGACGCCAACTGGCGCCGAGTGCCGGGCGAGTCCTCCCGCCGCCCGCGTGGACACGCCATTGTACTGCCTCCACCGTCCGGCGCAAGTGCCGCTTCCGCCGCCCGGACTGGTGCGCCGCGCACTGGCCCCCTCCCCGAGAACGAGTTCAGGTCGCGTGTTGGAGTTGGCCCCCCGTTCTTCGATGGAACGAGATTCTCGGGATAAGCAGGGAGAGGTATACGTCCGAGCAGATCACGGGCAGGCTGCGTGGGCGGAGGTCCTGCTTGGCAAGGGCCATCCCAGTAGCCGCACACCGCCTCAGACTCCACGGCAAGGTGGCGCAAGAAGCGGACGGTGACACTCCGTCCCCACTGAGGTGCAGCAGATCTCTGCGGCCCGATATACGAAGTGGCCACGACCACGTCGTCGTACCAGAGCGTCTTGTTTGGGCCTCGCCTGCTCGAATAGGAACTCAGCACCACCTGGTTCGCCTTCAGGGCCTCCACACTGCGCAGCCGGAGATTGGGGAAATCACCTGCCAGTTCCCCGTCCACCCAGAAGGCCACGCGCCCGTCGCGCTGGCCCGGGGTGTTGACTTTGACCATGAGTTCGTAACAGTACCACCGGTCTCGGTCGGCAATCCGATCGGGCCGGGCCACGAACCCTTCGCCGAAGAGCCCTGCATTCTCTGAAGGGAATACTTCGCCGGAGGGCATGAATAGGTCGCCCCACTTCCGCGCCTGGTCCATGTGATAGCAGTAGATGTTCATCTTGCCGGGGGGAGGGATTCCGGAGCGCCGCCTCGGCCGCACCGTGTCGAGGCCTACGAGGAAATGGTTCTCCCCGTCGGGATGCACACCCGTGGCCTCTCCCACGTGTACACCTGGCGCTCCGCCCATTATGCACATGCCGGTGTGATGGCAGCCGGGGAACTCCTTGTGGTACTTCATGTAATAGCGAACGTGGAGGGTGCCGAAGCCTTCCCCGAAGTGCTTCTCCGCGCCGTAGCTCAACGGCTGATCGAGGGTTATCTCCACGGCGTGCCGTCCGCTGTGCACGTTCGCGGGGTCTTGCGCGATGCGCATCGTATGCCAGGCCCTGTCCCACTCGTTGTTCCACTCGCTCGCCTGGCCATCTCGGTCCCCGGCCGTAAACATGTCGCCCTTGACGGTCTCGAAGCCATCTGCGAAGACGACCGCGGGATCCTCCTCGATCCCCAGGTCCCCTGGATATTCCGCGGCGATACCGTCGCCTTCAGGCAGTTCTGCCGGCATGTTTCCTGCCCCCAATCGCTCGCTTGAGACTACCAGAAGAACGAAAACGATGGCAACTGCGACCCGAACGCTCCTTCGTGCAGGCATCTG
>JAUVVP010000018.1 GCA_030604585.1 Planctomycetota bacterium
ATCGCCGAGCTGGACCCCAGCCGCCCCATCGAATACGAGGGAGACGGCGACCTGGAAGGCAGGGCGCAGACGGTCAACATCCACTACCCCCGCGAGTTCGGCTGCCACAACCACAACCTTTGGCCCAACGATGCCTACTGGCTGGGCAAGGAAGGGAACGACCGCTGGCCCCAGGACCTGGTCTGGCAGAGGGACAAGCCCCTGATCATGGGCGAGTTCTGCTACTACCCGTACAGCCGCCCGCCGGGCGGAGTCTCCGTCTTCACGGGAGACCGGGCCTACCGCTCGAAGAAGGAAGAGAGGGACGCGCACGTGCAGGGGGTGAAGTTCCTCTGCGACGCCTCGCGCAGGCTGGGCGTGGCCGGCCTCAATCCGTGGGTGGGCGACTGGCGCTACTCAATCGAGTGCCTGAAGCCGATCGCCGTCACGTTCAAGGAGTACGACGCGCACTTCTTCGCGGGCGAGACCGTCAGCCGAAGCCTGGCCGTCCACAACGACACGCTCCAGAGCCGACGGCTGAGGCTGGTCTGCGCCGTCTCGCTCGGGCGCAAGCGTGTGGCCAGGCGGGAATGGGAAGTCGAACTCGAGCCGGGCGGCATGCAGGACGTGCCCTTCTCCTGGCGGATGCCCGACGTGGTGGAGCGAGCGGAGCTGACCCTTGACGTGCGGCTGCTCGCGGGCGATGAGACCGTCTTTCAGGAGAAGCGCGGCTTCAGCGCCTTCCCGCGGCGTGCGCTGTCCGTGCCGCCGGGCCTGCGGGTGGCGCTCTACGATCCGGCCGGCGAAGCAGCGAAGGCGCTCGACGCAGTCGGCCTCTCCGTGGAGCCCGTGACGGACCTGTCCCTCCTCGACTCATCAACCTGCGACCTGCTGCTCATCGGCAAGGGGGCGGTTGCCGCCGAAGGCTTCGGCGCGCACGTGCAGGGAATCCGGGGCTTCGTTGCCGACGGCGGGAAGGCCTTCTGCTTCGAGCAGGAGGGGCATCCGGACTGGCTTCCCATTGCCGTGCAGATGGACGCCGGCCACGCCGCCACCATGGCCTTCATCCGCTCAGGGTCCCATCCGCTCCTGGCGGGCCTGGCTCCCGACGACCTCAGGTTCTGGCGGGGAGACCATCTCGTCTCCCGCGCCAACTTCCTGAAGCCGACGGCCGGCGCCTTCCGCATCCTGGTGGACGCCGGCGGGCTGGGCGGTCTCAGGTGGTCGCCGCTGCTGGAGATGCCACATGGGAAGGGCTTCTACATCGTGTCGCAGCTCCTGCTGACCGAGAAGCTGGCCGCCGAGCCAACCGCCGCGCAACTGCTCCAGAACCTGCTCGACTACGCGGCCTCGTACCGACCGGCGCCGCCGGCGAGGACGGCCCTCGTTGCCGCCGGGGACGCGAAGCTCAAGGCGTATCTCGCCGGGATCGGCGTCTCATGCGACGACCTCTCCGCCGACTTCGCGAACGCCGACCTGTCGCAGTACGGGCTGCTCATCATCGGTCGCGACGAGCCGGCGCTGGCCGACGGCGAGAGGCTGAGGCAGTTCGCCTCCGCCGGCGGGACGGTGCTGATCCATTGCCCCACCGCCCAGGCGGAAGCCCATCTGAAGGCACTGATCCCGGCCGTGAAGGCCGTCAAGCGCTGCCGCCCGAAAGGCAGCCTGGTGAAACGCCGCGATGACTCGCTGATGGAGGGCCTGTCGAACTCCGACTTCTTCTGGTATCGGCAGGACTGCTGGTGGAAGGGCTGGGAAGGCGGCCACACGGGTTCCGGCCTCATTCAGAATCCGGCCGGATGGCAAGTTGAGGTGGACGTGGAGGCCGCCACCGCATTCACCAGGCCCGCCGCCATCGTGAGCATTCCGCACGGGCAGGGCGCCTTCGTCATCAACACGGTCCGCTGGGACGATGCCGACGAGGAGGTCGCCGACAAGGCGTCCCGCATCGCTTCGACGCTGCTGTTCAACCTGGGCGTGCGCTGATGCAATCCCGGCGGACGGGGACGAGAGGGAGATGACTGAGAACGTGCTGAGCAACTACGTGGGCGGCCAATGGGTCGAGTCGCGCTCGTCCGAAGCGCGCCAGGTGGTGAATCCGGCGACGGCGGAAGTCCTGGCTCGCGTGCCGCTCTCGGCGGATGAAGAGGTGCGGGACGCCATAGCTGCCGCCGGAGCCGCCTATCCGGCGTGGCGCCGCACGCCTCCGCCGGTGAGGGCCCGATGCCTGTACAAGCTCAAAGACCGGATCGCGAGGGACTTCGAAGCACTGGCGAGGCTACTGGTCCGGGAACACGGCAAGACCATCGCCGAGGCCAGGGGAGAGATGCAGCGGACGCTCGAGTGCGTCGAGGTGGCCTGCGGGGTCCCCTCTCTGATGATGGGCTACAACGCGGAGGACATCGCCCCGGGCATAGATGAGTACGCGCTGGTTCAGCCGCTGGGGGCCTTCGCCTGCATCGCGCCGTTCAACTTCCCGGCCATGGTGCCGTTCTGGTTCCTGCCCTTCGCGGTGGCCTGTGGCGACACCTACGTCGTCAAGCCGTCCCCCGAGACGCCGTGCTCTCAGGTGAAGCTGTTCGAGCTGATGGATGAGGTCGGCTTCCAGCCGGGCGTGGTCAACCTCGTCCACGGCGGCGCGCAGGCGGCGCAGGTCCTGATGACCAGCCCCGACGTGGCGGGCGTCTCCTTCGTGGGCAGCTCGAAGATCGCCCGCGTCGTCTACAGGACCTGCGCGGGGACCGGAATGCGCGTCCAGGCGCAGGGCGCCGCCAAGAACTACCTGCTGGTCATGCCGGACGCCGACCTGGACACGGCCGTGCCCAACATCATCGGTTCGGTCTATGGCTGCACCGGACAGCGATGCCTGGCCGGCGCAGTCGTGTTGGCCTGCGAGCAGACCTGCGAAGGCCTGACGCAGCGGCTGCTGGAAGCAGCGAATGCCCTCAGGGTGGGATACGGCCTGGACGAAGATACCGACATGGGCCCGCTTGAGTCGCAAGCCAAGATGGAAAACGTGTTGAACTGGATTGAGAGGGGCATCACCGAAGGGGCGCGGCTCCTCCTGGACGGCAGGGCCATCAAGGTGGAAGGCTTCGAGGACGGCTACTTCGTCGGCCCGATGGCCTTCGACGGCGTCAGCGCCGAGATGGCCATAGCCAACGAGGAGGTCTTCGGCCCGGTGATGGCCATACTCCGGGTCAGGGACTTCGAGGAGGCCCTCGATATCATTGCCGCCAACCCGTACGGCAACGCCTCGTCCATCTACACCTCCAGCGGGAGCCACGCACGCGAGTTCCGATACCGCGTCGAATGCGGCAACATAGGGATCAACGTGGGCGTTGCCGCCCCGGTCCCCTACTTCCCGTTCGGGGGGATGAAGGAATCGTTCTTCGGCGACCTGCACGGTCAGGGGCAGGACGCCATCCGGTTCTTCACCGACAGGAAAGTGGTCATCGAAAGGTGGCCCTGACGGCCCCGAACGCGGCTTCCCTTCGCGCCTTCCTGGCGAGTTATCCGCAGCGGATGCCACCCTCAAACGGAGCTTTCCCAATAGCAGCGCATCATCGCCCATCGAGGCGGAAGAGCCCTGCGGCTTCGCCATCGGCCGTATGCTCGAAGGCGGGCCGGCCGTCCAGAACTACCTGAAGATGCCAGTACTGCCTGTCCGGATACCACCAGTGGTCGCCCTCGAAGGGGAGCTTGATCCGCTCGAGCGGCATCTCCTCGCCGTAGCCGGCCAGGGCCAGGTGATTCCCCCCGCCGCTGAGGACGGCCGACGAAAGCTGCCGGCTCTTCGGGTGCCGGGAGTCGAAGTAGACGGCGTGGGAACGGCAGGACTGCCCGGCCGCTGTCTCGACCTCGACCTGGTACCATCCGGACTCGGCCACCGGCGCGTCCATCTGGAAGTGCTGCGCCCCTGCGGGGCCCGGCCACCAGACCCAGCCCTCCTGGAACTCGCCTTCCACCCCCGTGCACGGAATGCCGGCCGCGCTCACCTTGTCCCCGCCCGAAGGCGCAAGTTCGTAGAGTCGCGTTCCGTCCCGCAGGAGCCGGACGACCGTGATGGGCCCCGGCCACGCGGTGGCGATAACGTGCGCGAAGAACTGCCGCCGCAGCTCGATGAAGCCGGTGAAGTTGCCTATCTCGAGCAGGGCCAGGCCGGCGGGCGGCCGCCGATGCGGAACCGGCGCAGCGAAGTAGACGGGCGATGTGATCGCCCATTTCCCTTCGTCATCCTCGGCGCGCAGCACGTACCACGCCTCGCCGTCCTCGGCGAAGTCGTATGTGAACGCCAGCGTGCCGCGGCCGGGATTCTCGAACTCGCGCACCTTCGCGCCCCGGCGCAGGAGGGCCACCGACTTGAGGGGCCGCAGGGCCGCGGCTTCCATCTGCGCCCGGTACGTGCGGCCGCGCTCGGCACGTATCTCAGAGCCGGGCGGCTGCCCGTCCACCGTGAGGAAGGCGAAGACCGGCCCCCCGTCGGTCGCGAAGGTGCGCCCGGCGCGGATGGCCCGGCAGATGTGCGCGTAATCGAGCGCCTCCGCCCGAACGTAGACCCTATGAGCACCGGGCCTGGGGCTGCCGCGCCGCCCCAGGCAGGCGTCGGTCGAACTCGACGCAACGATCCGATTGCCCAGGTTCAGCAGCAGGTACCAGAGATGCTCCTCGGCCGGCGAGCGGATGTCCATCGCGTCCGCGCACTGCCCCAGCACCGCATCCGAGAGCATCTGCGTGGCGCCCATCCAGTGGAGCTGCGTGGGGGGCGCCAGGGGATGGGTGTAGATGACGGCGCCGCCGCCCACGTGCGTGTTCTCGACCAGTTCGCGCGCGGGCAGAGGTCCGGTTCCCGGAGCGGGGTCAGGTGCGCCCGGCGTGTTGAAGTGCCCCACGAAGGCACCGATCCGGCCCTCGTACGCCGAGCTGAGCAGGAAATCGGGACGGCTCAGCTCCTCGATGCCCTCATAGGAGACGTTGGAGCGGGCCTCGGCGAGGAAGTCCAGCCCGTTCGCCCTCGCCTGAAGGGCGGTGTACTCCAGGTCGGTCCTGACGTCGGCCGTGGCGTCGTGCTGGGCGTGGACGTGGTTGTCGCCGCACCAGTAGCCCCTGGACCTGGGGTCGAACCACCGCCGGAGGCGCACCTCGGCACGGATCAGCTCGCCGGCCGCCAGGGCGACCGTTTCCTCCAGCGGCACGTAAGCCGGGCCGCTGGATATCTCCACCCTCAAGGAACCGGGCGTCACTTCGACCGCGAACTCCCCCTCCGCACAGAAGCGCCCGTCGGAGTAGGTCCCGCGGCCGGCGCCGTCCGGGTGGCCGCCGTCGCTGATGATAACAGTGACCGGCAGGTTCTTCCCGCTCTCCGCGTCGGCGACCCGGACCGTCAAGCGGGCCGACGCTGCCGCCGCTCCATCTTCCTCTCGGTCGAGGTGCCACGTTGAAGGTTCTGCGTCCAGGGGCCTCACCCCAATCCTGTCCGTCCTGTGCATCCCTGTTTGTACTGTTGTTGCTCCTGCGCCTTTGTCAGCCGTTGCTGATCGCCAGCAGGAGCGCCGCGAGGTGGGACTCCAGGTAGCTGGAGCGATTCCACGCCGGCGGGTCCTTGCGGTCCAGCTCGTAGGTTATCATCTTCAGACCGAGCGTGTTGCCGGCGTAGCTGCCCAGCGAGCCCGGCAGGGCGGCCAGGTCCTTCAGGGGCAGCGGACTGAGGGCGGCCATCTCTGCGGCGAGCGCCCAAGAAGCCGCCCTCCCGTCCGGGTCTATGCCGCGCAACGGGCCGTGCACTGAGACGATGCAGGAGGGCCGGTAGCGGGCTATGGCCACGACCAGAGCGCGTGACTCGGGCTCGCAGAGCGCCGTCCTGCCGTGGCGGCTGTTCGGCGTGAAATTGCCCGCAGGGAAGTTCCGGTTCACGTCCACGGCGCGCGCGTTCCAGCGCGTTCCGGCGGCCAGGCCGTCCGGGTTGGCCCGCGGTATGAGCACGACGCGCTTGCCGGCGCAGTCCGCCGCGTGCGTCCTCAGATGCTCTGCCAGCCGCTCAATCAGGGCACTGCCGACGGGCTCGTCGCCGTGAATGCCGCCGAGGATCAGCACGCATCCGCCCGTGCCCTCGAACACAATCCCCTCAATGGGCCGCCCCCGCACGGACAGGCCCAGCTCGACCGTCGCCGGCGCCTCCGCCGCGGCGGAGTGCACGACCACAACGACTTCCCGAGGCACCGGAGGCCGGTAAGGCCGGGCCTGCGGCCGAACGATCGGCTCCAGCGGCGCGCCCTCTGGAGCTGCGCATCCAAGGAACAGGGCAGCCAGCAGCGCCACCATCAGCGCCCAAGGTCGGCTGCTCAGCCTGTGGAAAGCAGTCATGTCGGCCATTCCCCGCCAGCACACGGGAAAGCCGATTGTAGCGGGAGGGAAAGGGCAACCGAAAGCGGAAAGAGCTGTGTGGCGGCCGGCGCGACCACACGATTCCGCGGTTAGCTGGTTGCTCTGTGGGGCGCGGTTTCGGCGTTCCTGCGCCTGAAGTAGCGGGCAAACGAGAGGATCAACAACTATGACACGCCCTATTGCGCGAGACTATCCGTTGACATGACGACCCCGGCCAAACATACTTAAAGGGAGGGGCGCTGGACGAGACCCCGGTTGCGAGAGGGAGTATTGCGATGACTGAGATTATCTTCTTGGTCGAAGAGGCGGCAGAAGGCGGTTACATCGCCCGAGCTCTCGGCGTGTCCATCGTCACAGAGGCGGACGATATGGCCACGCTCCAGGAGCGGGTTCGCGATGCTGTCCGCTGCCATTTCGAGAACGACGAGGCCCCAAAGGTGATCCGCCTGCATTTCGTTCGCGAGGAAGTGATCCCTGTATGAGGAAGCTTCCGCGCGACCTGCCCCGGAATGCGGCGAGACAGTTCGGCAGTCAGGTCGCCGTTTGTTTGATCCGGCCGTAGATGTGCAGGGCCGTGTCCTGACCAACAAACCAGAGGGCCAACAAGCTCAACACGCCTTATTGCAGCGCCAGTTCGTAATAGACGGTCTCGTGGGCGCGTTGGAGGCGGAGGGTCGCCACGCCGTTGGCCACCTCGAGGGGCACCTGCTGCCGGCGTTTGCCGTTCACGTCGAGCGTCCAGGCAACGAGCTGGTCGGCGTGCTCGGAGCGGATGCGCAATTCCCCGACAATGGCCCGCAGCAGGATGGGCCCGCGCCCTTCGTCCTTGAGTCGGCAGAGGGGCGTGCCGTGGCGGCCGGACACCTCCGCCGTCACCTCGTACTCCATCCCCGTGTTACGGGCCGGCCCGACGGCACAGACCAGCAAGCGCCCGCTCGCCTGAATCGGCACGTCGTCCTCCAGCGAGACGACGTAGACGGCGCCGAACGGCGTGGAGCTTGTCAGCACAACGGAGCCCAGCACGCGCGCCCCCAGGTTCAGGAAGCCGATCGCGCCCTGCGCGCGGGGTGTGTCGATCGTCACCACGCCGTCCCGCGCGTTCCAGCACAGCTCTCCCGTCATGGAGCGCGCCGTCAGGGATTCCTCGTCCCAATGCCCGCTGATGTCGGCCACGACCGGCTCGCGGGGCTCGTCCACGAACCGGTAGCCCACCTTCCCCACCCAGGCGGCCGGCCAGGGCAGGGGCTTGCGGTCGGCGACCGGTTCGAACAGATCCTCGAGCCCGTAGAGCGCCTCCGCCACCAGCTCCCCTTCGCGCACGTCGTGCCGATACCACATGGTGGCCACGGCCGGAAACTGAAGAAGCTGCGGCGGATTGGCCAGCATGTCGAATGAGCCCGGCCCGAGCTTCTCCGACCAGTCGGGGCTGAAGTAGCCGAACTGCATCGGCGCCTCCCACCCCTGCAGCATGCCGTAGACGGCCATCAGGCCCGTGCCTTCGAGCGAGTGCTCGTTCGGCAGGCAGGTGTTCCATTCGGTGAAGGTCACGGGCTTGCCCAGCACGCGCTCCCACGCCTTGTGCAGCACCAGGTTGCCGACGCCGAGTTCCTGGTGCTCGGCCGGGTCGGTGATGATGGCCTTCACCATCGGCAGGTTGTGGAAGCTGCAGGTGGCCAGGCGCCACTTCAGGTTGCCCTCGCCCTGCGGGTGGTCCCAGTAGCCGTGGCAGTCCAGGTAGTCGAGCTTCGCCTGGCCCCACAGGTGCACGCGCGTGGTGAAGCCGCCGCCCTGCCAGTTGGTGCCCGAGATGGGAGTCTTAACGCCGATCTCGCGCAGGTGGTCGCGCGTCTCGGTGAAATACTTCTCCTCCAGGTGCAGGAAGAAGCGCATCTGGTCCTGCGCGCGCACGGCCCTCTCGGGATGCTCGCAGAGGTGCTGCTCCTGGAACTCGCCGATACCCATGATGGCCATGCGCTGCGCCGTTGCGAGCCCTTCGTTCTCGGCAAGGGGGCTGGGCCCGTCCGCCTCCCATGCCGCGCGCAGGGCGGCCTCGTCGCCGTACTTCCGCCGCAGCCAGTCCTTGAACAGCTCCTCCAGCTCGCCTTTGAACGGCTCGGCCAGGTTCTCCACGCCGTACCAGAAGAGCGAGTCCTCGTTGCATATCTCGATGAGGGCGATGACCGGGTCGTCGCAGTAGCGCTTCTCGCTGTAGGGGTTGAGGTGCGTGAAGATGTCCTCCATGCGCCGGCGCTTCAGGCGGATGACGTCCTCGTTGAAGAAAGTCAGGAACTGCGTGCTTCCGCCCTCGGGCAAGCCGGGGATGTTGTCCCCCGGCCTGACGCGCAGATAGTAGTCCACGTCGAGGATGACGTAGACGCCCTCCTGGCCGAGCCGGTGGATCATGAAGTCGAGCCGGTCCCAGCGCTCCTCGCTGTAGTCGCGCACCGAGTTGCCGTCCGGATCGGTCACGCCGATCGTGCCGTGGTAGCGCACGATGTTGATGCCCTGTTTGACAAGGCGGCGGCAGACATAGTCGGCCGTCTCCGGCTCGTAGGCGCGTGCGAGCTGCGCGCCGAAGAAGCGCGCCGGCGCCCCGTCCTCGAAAACGAACCGTTCGCCTTCGACGTGGAGGAAGCCGTGCTGCCCGGCGGGCTTCTCAATGAAACGCGAGCAGTCCAGCGCGCTCGGCCCGAACTCATCCTTCGTCGGCTTGAACTCGAACCAGTCCTTCATCTCTTCGTGCGACGCCATAGGCCGTTCCTCCCGGGGTGCAGGCTGCGTGGCCGCCCAATCTAACCCCGCAGCCGCTCGCAAGCAAAGGAAAGCAGGGGCACGGCACGACGCGCACCCACTGCCAATCCCCTCACCGCCATCCGACGGCGCCCGGCGTCAGTTGCAAAACCTGGGACGACGGAATAACGTGTTGCCTTCCCGGGCAAACGCGCACATCAGCAGAGGACGATAATGGAAGCTCCGATTGACTCCTACCCGACCGCCGCCGAAGTGGACGTCTCGTGCGAGGCCATCCTGCGCCGGGCGGGCGACGCCGACCTGCGGGGCGAACTGCTCGACGACATGACCTACACCTTCCGGCTCGGCGTGATGGCAATCCAACCGTGCAGGGCTTGTGCTCAACGACTTCGGGGTGGCACTGCCGGCAACGGCAGGGCCAGGATGAGGGCGGCGGCCGATTCCCAGGCCAAGATTGCTCGCCGCAAATAGCTTCCGATGGCTGGTGACGTCCTATCTGCCAAGGGCTTGTGCGCGCATATATGCAAGAGCCGTTCTGAACATTCTCAGCCATCCTTCGCACGTGGGAGCGAACTCGTCAGCGTCGAAATCGGGAAGACCAATCTGGATGCCTTCTTCACGGAGCCCGTCTTTTAGACTGTGCAGGGTGCCCTCCAGCTCCTGAAGGATGGCTTCCAACCGTCTGCTTCTGCTTACTCTAGCTCTCGTCTCTTCGCTGCTTTCAAACAGCACCTGGAGGCCCCTCCCGTCTGTTGGGAGCCGTTCCCGCAACGTCCCTCGGTAGCTTGGATTGTTACCCAGAATAGCCTCTGCGTCCCCAAGCAGAATCTCCGCCCTGCCAACGATCCTCCGGATATGCTCGGAACTCACTTTCGTCTCCTTCGGTGCTTCTTCAACAAAGACAGAGACCTCTCAGGCATCCAGCGCCCATGACCTGCATGAGCAGCAGCTTGGCAGCGGCCGAGGGCACCGAATCGATTCTTCTTAGTGGGCAGGGCAACTGGACACGAATTGGACTTCTTGCCCGGGGCACCTACGCCCTGGAACCCCGGCTGCGGCAGCCGATCTTGGCCACCTGACCTCAGTACGGCACGTACCCGTTGCCAAAGAAGAGGTTGTACGAGCCGTAATTCCTCCTCCGCGGGGCCCGCAGCACGAGATTCGCTCCCAGTGGCGGGCTCCCTCTTGCAGACAGCTGCCACCTGCAGTACGGGGGGGGGCGCCAAGCGCGCGTGTTTCAGCGCGCCATAGGGACCCCAGAGCGTCACTCCAATACTACTACGGGCCTTGAAAGCGTGCAAGTAATAACCTGGCTCTAGGTTGCCTCTCGCGACCTGATTCCTTAGTGCATCTAACAAAACCAACCGCGGAGGACGCAGAGCCCGCCGAGAACGGCCAAAACCATTGATTATGCGCCTTGATTGCCTCTGCGCTCTCTGCGCGCTCTGCAGTAAATGTAGTATTGTTAGGAGTTCTTAGGAAAGAAGAGGTTAGGTTTAGTTTGCCAGCCCGGACTCGGCCGCAAGGCCGCTGGACCCGACGGCGCTCGCCCCTCAAAGCGCAGGCCGCGTGCTTGGCTGGAGAGAGTGTGGCCGTTGCACGGGAGAGCGCCGATGCCGAGGAGTGAGAAGCTGTTCAGGTTCCTGGCCGGCCTGATGCTGCATCGGTTCTACGGAACGGTTACAATACGGTTCGAGAGTGGTAAGGTGACGCATGTCGAGACGGAGACCCGGCGCATGTGGCAGTACAAGGATCTGCCCGAGCAGGTGGGAGAAACCCCAGGTGCGGTGCACCATCCGTTGATCACTGGGGTAGCGACTCAAGATCAGAGCAGGCTATGAGGACCGAATCGGGCACCGTGGTAAGCAGTCGGCGTCAGCACATGATGAGATACTTGGCCCCGGCCCTGCTTATGGTCACGACCGCTTTCCCTGCATCGGCAACAGACCTCTTCTTCCCTGACCTGATAGCGAAGAGCGAGAACGGGCGCTACAAATGCGAGGCCACATCACCTGACAATCGAGGAGGCCCCCTCAGCATTCCGTTTCAGGGCGATTTCACGATCACTTTGCGTAATGACACGACGAAGAAGGTGCTCTGGACTCACAAGCAAGGGGAAGACGAGGCGAGTCCTGTCGAGCTGATCCCCACGAATCACGGCTATCTCGTCATGCTGAATGCAGGGTACCAGTATTACGTGTTCGACAGAGAGGGAGACCCGAGGAAGGTCCTTGATGTCCTGGATACGCTCCCGGAAGAGGAGGTGGAGAGATTTGCCGATCGGACCACCGCGGGTGTGATGTGGCGCCGCTACTCTAAGCAGGGACTCTTGTTCGACGGAGGTAAGACTCACTTCTACGTACGCACCTACTGGGGCCGACTCATGATCATCGATGTGGAAGCTCGACGGCTGGTCCGGGAACCGACCATCATGAAGGACGTTGAGGACGCCATCGTACAAGAGACAAGGTCATGG